>JAERSX010000393.1 GCA_016845285.1 Deltaproteobacteria bacterium
GCGGCAGCCATCGAAGCCGCCATCCCCGAGTCCAACGCTCAGGTCAGCGGCGGTGACGGACACTACGAAATTCACGTGGTGTCCGCCGCTTTCGCCGGCAAGCGCTTGCTGGCCAAGCACCGCATGGTGCTCAGCGCCGTCAACCCCTTCATGGAGGCCAACGGCGGACCGGTGCATGCGGTCGACCGCATCGTGTGTCAGCTGCCCGAGTAGTGCCCGGACAGCTGGCACGAGCTCAACCGCAGGAGTCGTTGTCGGCACCTGGCGTGCCGTAGTCGCCCGTGCTGCCGATCTCGGTGCTGGCCTGGCACCAGTTGCTGGCGTCATCGTTGTCCGTCGCGTTCATCGCGCTGGGGTCGAGGGAGAAGCTCGAACCCGTGGAGATGCCACTGCTGCCGTAGTTGGCGGTGGTGTCGATGTCCGTCGTGGCAGCACCGTCGGTGTAGTACAGGTAGGCGTGGTCGCCCGAGCTGTTTCCGAAGGCGATGCTGCCGTAGTAGTAGTCGGGCGTGAAGTCCGTGTAGCCCCATGATGTGCCGTCGGACGCGGCCAGGACGGCGTAGGCGCCTGCGGCAACCACGAGCTCGTCCGAGATCACGTCGTTGTAGCCCCCATCATCTTCGATGGTGAGGTTCTGCAGGTTCACGCTGCTGCTGGTGGCGTTGTAGACCTCCACCCACTCGCAGTAGGAGTCACTGCAGTAGTCCGGGTTGAACATGATCTCGGTGATCACGAGATCGCCAGCCGTCAGGTCCTCGGCACAGAGGTCCGCGGCGCACGGTGGCGCCGTGTAGCCCTGCAGATCATCGGCATCGCGCGGCGAGATCTTGTAGGCACCGTAGTGGTAGTAGAGCGCACCAGTGATGCTGGTGTAGGAACCACCCTCGGCGGGTACGGCTTCGTACATGAGGTCACCCACGATCACATCGTCGTCGATGGTCCACTCTCCGTAGCTGTCAGGCGACGTGGCCACCGTCGCGCTCTCGACCGTGACGAGAGCGCCTTCCCAGAGCTCTGCCGTCGCGGCATCGGACAGGTCGGAGGTGGCCAGCACCTCGGCAGCGGGCAGGCTGTTGCCGCTGCTGGTGATGCTGAGGTCGGCGGGATCGTCGATGAGCAACTCGGTGAGCGTCTCGTCGCTCTTGGACGGGGCGTACTCCAGGTAGGTCGCCGAGATGGTGACTTCGTCGCCGCGGGTGACGGGCGTGATGGTGGTGGAGCCGTAGTAGACCCACACGCCACTGTTCTCGCCACCGCCTGCATCCTGCAGGAAGAAGCCGTAGCCGAGGTCGTCGCTGGTCACGATGACGCCGGCAATGCTCACCTCTGAGCCGTCTTCGTACACGCCACCCTGCACGTCGGCGATGGTGGGGTCGGCATCGGTGTCGGAGTCCGTGTCCGAGTCGGTGTCGGAGTCGGTGTCCGAGTCGGTGTCGGAGTCGGTGTCCGAGTCGGTGTCGGAGTCCGTGTCCGAGTCGGTGTCGGAGTCGGTGTCCGAGTCGGTGTCCGAGTCGGTGTCGGCGTCTGCCTCTTCCTGGTCGTCCTCTTCATCCTTATCGCCACATGCAGGTGCGAACGTCAGGGTGGTGCCGAGCAGTGTCAGGAGCCAAGCGGTGCGTGCGAGCATGGGATTGTCCTCCAATATGAACGCCCTATTAGTACGTCGGCGCCCTCGGTGAGTGACGATGTGGCGAAGCTGCCCACGACGCAAGAGACCGCGGCACGGGGCCGCGGTCTCCTGGTCTGACGCCTGATGTCGGAGTCAGCTGTTCATCATCCAGCGTCCTGCTGAGAAGCGGAGCTTGCCCTCGCGCTTCATCTTTCGGAGCGTTGCGAGGACTTCCTTCTCGGTGAGGTCCTTCCAGGGGGACCGATGGCGGGACCCAGCCACGACCACCGGCTGCTTGAGCCCGCGGTTGCCGTAGTTCACGAGCCTGGAGGTCACGTCCTCCATGATCCATTCCTCACGCTGCGGGTCCACCGAAGAGCGGGTGGTCCGCTTCTTGGGCTTGGCCTTGACCTTGGTGACCTTGGCCTTGGAGCCACTCTCCACGTGGGGAGTGGTCGACGCAGCAGGAAGGGTGAGCGCAGCAGGGTCGCTGCCTTCCCAGTGCTCCTTGAGCGCGGCCAGGCCCTCGACCGAGTCGGCATGCTCACGCTCGTCGACGAGGCCCGTGATGATCGTGCGGAAGCTCGCGGGAGCCAGAGCCGAGTCGAGGTCGACGAACTCACGGAGGAACTCCGCGAGGACGGGACCGTCCGGGAGATCTCCGATGTCCCGCGTCATCTGATCACGGAAGGCTGCCAGCTCCTTGCCCAGGGCACTCGCCAGCTGGTCGGGCACCTCGGACAGCGCGAGCAGATCGAGGAGGGTGGAGGGCTCGATTTGTGTCACTGGCAGGCGCACCACATCCTGGATCAACACTGCCAGGGTGGTGGGCTCGGCCTTGCGCAAGCCTCCGACCGACATCCGGTTCTTCCGTCGCTCCATCAGGTCTCCACGATGGGGGTCCGAGCGCGCTCTGGCTGCTGGACCCGGGGTGTGCTGGGCGACGCCGCGTTTGGATCTTCGCGCCGACACCTCGGACCGGTCCCCTAGCACGCAGTGCGGCATCGCCGCCACCCGTCAGGTGCCCCTCTGGTTACATCCACACACCTGGAGCACAAGCCATGCGAATCACCAAGGTGTACACACGGGTCGGAGATGGAGGTTCCACGCAGCTCGTAGGAGGCCAGAGGGTCGCGAAGAACCACATCCGCATCGAGACCTATGGAACAACCGACGAGCTCAACAGCATCGTGGGCCTCGCTCGAACATTCAACCAACGGTCGGGTTCGGACCCAGAGGTGGTGGCCCGACTCGACACGATGCTGCACCGCATCCAGAACGACCTCTTCAACGTGGGAAGCGATCTGGCGACTCCCCCGGAGAGCCGCTGGGAAGGCATGTACCGGGTGGGGGACGACGACGTGGCCCGCTTGGAGGGCTGGATCGACGAACTCAACGAGGAGCTCGGGCCCCTGCGTGAATTCATCTTGCCGGGTGGCGGCCCGGTCGGGGCTTTCTTCCACCAAGCCCGCACCGTCTGCCGCCGGGCGGAGCGCCAGTTGGTGGCTCTTCTCGAAGTGGAGCCTGAGACGGGGGCTGGGGTGATGCGCTACCTCAACCGGCTGAGCGACTACCTGTTCGTCGCAGGCCGCTGGGCGGCGAAGGCGCTCGGAGAAGAGGAGTTCCTCTGGGAACGTCCGAGCCGCTCCTAGTCATCACCTGCGGTGGCTAGCCGCCGGACCCATGAGCCAAGACCTCGAGGGCTCGGCTCGATGTGGACTGCACCCATCAGCACGCGGCCCGTGCTGCGGGTCAGCGCGTTCGCTTGCACGTCCCGAAGCCGCAGCGAAATTCGACCTCGTCGCCCGCTGCCACGGTGACGGTGCCGATGGAGACAGCAGCATCACCATCCTTGGTGAAGACTTCGTACTCTCCGGCGTCGACAGCTCCCAGCTCGCCCTTCCCGGATGCCCCCACCAGGTCG
>JAERSX010000394.1 GCA_016845285.1 Deltaproteobacteria bacterium
GCACACTTGATGGTGGGGTCGCCAGCTGCCGCCAGGTAGAGACGACGCCCCAGCGGGCCGTCTTCTCCCAGGATCGCAACCACGGGCTTCTGTTTGCCTTCCGTCCCGGGGCCATTTGCCACCACCACAGCCGTGTCACCGGTGCTGAGCGTCACCAAGCTCCCAAGCGGATACGGACCCTTGAACTCCGCGAATGCGGCCCCAATGTCCTTCGGAATCCACGGCACCGTGCCGTCGCGGAGTCCCTTCAGGATTCGATGGGGTGCCCGCGCGTCCCGGTCCGGTGCCGCGGTGGTGTGGAACACATACTCTTCCACCACGCCCAACAGCAGACCGGGCACCTCGACCTCGGCGCCACGCCGTGCGGCCTGTGCATCGTGCAGCATGAGCGTCAGAGGCAGCGCCGTGTCCCCCAGACCCGAGAACCGGGCGAGCACGCTGAGGGCCGTGTCGGGCTGCCCCTTGGCCGTCAGACCGCCCAGGATCCCCGCCAACGCCAGCGTCATCCGCTCACTGGTGGGAAGCCCCAGCCAAGAGGCGAAGCCCAGCAATTCCACGGTCAGCGCCACCCGCGCCCGCTCGAGGCTGGGGGCCTGCGAGGGGTCCTGAACCGCTGCCAACAGGTGGAAGATGGCCGAGTGGGTGCGCATGTTGTCGATGACGAGCTGCAGCGTCCGGCGCAGCTGCAGCAGCGAAGGCGCACGACCCGCACGGTGCTCCTCGTACAGCCGCTCCGCCAAGTCCAGCAAGCTCACGTACAGCCAGATGGCCAGACGGTCCGGCTGGAAGCGGAATGACGCGATGGCGTTGCCTCTGGCCTTGGCCAGATCGAGCGCACCGTATCCGTTGGGCTTCAGCTCCGACACGTTGGCACGGAGAGACGCCCCCATGTCGGTAACAAACTGAAGGAGGTCCTCGCCCGTGAGGTCAGCGCCAAAGGTGAAGTCGCTGACGTCCAATGGAGCGAGGCGCTCGGACAGGTCTACAGCGCGGTCGTACATGGCCGCGTCCACCTTGAGCAACCGTCCATTCACGAAGGCTTCGTCGTCTACCAACTGCAGGCGCAGAGGCCCCCCGGTCGACTCTCGGTAGTTCCCAAGAGTCTTGTGGAACATGTCGATCAGCCGCTCCACCGCCGTGTTGTTGGCGTCGTAGAGCACCAGCGTTCGCGAGAGGGAGTGCATCAGCCCCAACAGCTCGATGCCCGCCTTCTGCTCGGCCTCGTCATCACGCTGTTGGGGGTCTGCCGCTGGAGAGGTGGTCATTCGCCGATCCGCCACTTCGACAGCGCCAGCTTCAGCGCTTGCTTGACGTCACCTGGAACAAACCACTTGTCGGCGTATTTCTCGGCCAGCGCCTTGGCCTCGGCGGTGCCGGTGGCCGCCAGCGCCTCGGCGGTCATCATCTGGCGGCCTCTCATGGCCTTGCTCCGCATCAGGTTCTTGTTGCTGAGCACCGTCTCGAAGTGTTCGAGGTTCCGGTTGTCCTTGAAGGCACCCAGCGCGTCGTAGACCGCCGCCTGTTCATCAACCGCCAGGCGGTCGAAGCCACGGTCCTGGGCAATGGCGAGGATCGGCCAGCACATCCGACGGTCGCCGGACTTGGCCAGGATCTTGAGCGCAGTGACCCGGTTCTCCTTTTCAGGGTCCCGAAGGACACGTCCCAGCTCTACGCGGTAGGCCTCGTCATACCTCCCGTCGAGGGCGGTCAGTGCTGCAGAGCGCACGGACGACAGCGTACCCGTGAGTCCCTTGGCCACCGCCCGCAGGGCACCGGGACTGCCAATCCGTCCGAGCGCGCCGATCGCGTTGAGGAGGACCGTTTCGTCCTCACTGTCCATCTGGTCCAGGTAATAGTCCGTCAGGTCGACGCCCGCCTCGCCCAGCATCGACTGCAGCGTGTTCGCGGCATCGCCCGGAGGCAAGGTCTTGAACATCGCCACCATGGCCCCTTGGGCGGCGACCACCAAGCGCTGGAGGAGGGGAAGCAGTCTGTCGGGATCGGACGAGTACAAGGGCCCCAAGCGCGCGAAGCGCTCCGGCGCCACCAGCGCAGTCTGCAACGACACGACCGCTGGTTCCTTGTCGTCGATGTGGTCGGCCACCCACCCCAACATTGCCAACACGCCATCCACGTCCGCGTGGAGCAGTGCCGCATCGTAGACACCGACCGCCATCGTCGCTGACGACCCCTCCTTTCCGCGCGCGGCCGCCTGGACCGCCACATCCAGGAACCGAACATGGTCGGCCTGGTGCGAGTACGCAGCGCTCACACGGTCGGCCACGGCTGCCTCGGGACCCACTGGAGACGCATCGCACGACGTCTCGCGCACCCACTCCATCAGGTCATCGGTCCGAAGGTTCCGCAGGTCTCCCGACGTCATCGCCAATTCGATGTCACCGGCGGCGTCCCGATCGAGCTGGGCCCTGGACCCCCCAGCCAAGCCGCTCTCGTCCGAAGCATCACCCGCGGCCAGACCATCGACCGCGTAGTAGCGAACATGCTCGAGGTCCTGGCGCCAGAGCAGGGTCACCATGTCTTCGTCGACCAGCTTTGCGGGCTCGGTCTTGAGCACGTCCACCAGCTTCAACAGCTCTTCGGCATCCAGACCGGGCGTCAGGGTGATCTCGCGCACACCGTCGCAGTACAGCTGAAACAGGTACTGGATACGAACACCAGCCTCGGTGATCGGTTCGCCGTCATAGCTCAGGCCAACGCTCCGCAACGAGACGGTGACCTCGTCGTCTGACACCAGCGCCGTGCCCTGCTCGACCAGCGACTCCATCATTCGCCGTACGACGTCGCCTTCGCCCTGGTAGAGCCGTGTCCCGCGCACCGCCTTGTCGAGGGCCATGAAGAAATTGGCGGCGGCCTTCGCCTTGGGGAGTGCAGCCAGCTCCGCCTCGGATGGACCTGCGGATGCCAGCTTCTCCGCAACGTTGGACGCCGCGTCCTGCCCCTCCGCCGCGGCTTCGCCGGCTACAGGCGGCGTGCCAGCGCTCCCCTCGGACTCGGTCTGCTGGGGCTCGGTGGACGGCGGGGAGGACACTTCGGACATCCACAGACGAGGGAACTCGCAGCCGGCGGCAACGACTGCCAGACTACCTCCTTTTTACCCGATCGCGGCCCCTCGGTGCGAGCACATACCAAAACGCTCCCCTGACGCAGGCGACGAGCCTCTCGTCACCCGACTCCAGGAGCAGCTCGCCGAGCAACGACGCCTCCTCGACCTCGCCTCCCAACAGATCGACCAGCGAGCGTTTCTCGCAAAGTACTCAAAGTGCGATGGAGATGGCCCCCCGGCGCGTGACAGGAGGCAGCACGCGCAGAGATACGGAGGCTTCAAGACAAGGTCGCAGGCATCGTACACGATGCTAAGGTGCACGCAGACGGGAAATCACGTCTCATCAACCGCAACCGTGGAGTGGAACCTCAATGAATGGGCAGGCCTTGGCTTGGTTCATGCTTTCTGTTGGCTACAGCCCTTCAGCGCATTCGTCGACACTGAACCAGGGCGTCACCGAGGCCAAAGACCCGGGGGCGTCGTGTGTGGATCCGATGATGGGTCGAAGCAACTTCAGCAGCCTCTCCGTGGCCGAGGCAAAGCTGAAGTTTTCCCAGCGGCGCACAGATCAGGGTGGCGACACCCGGGTGGTGCTCTCCCAGGAGCAGGTGTGCGACCAGGACATTCAGACAACCCTACGCACAGGAGACAAGCTCGCGCTGACCGTGTCGACTGTTGGCTTTGATGACGCCACGCTCGGGCCTTGCCTCAAAGCCCTGAGTGAGAACCTGTGCTCTGTCATCCTCATGGGAACCTCGATGAGCGATGCGGGCATGAGCCACCTGTCCAGCCTCACCAACCTGACCGTGCTCAACCTCGCGAACACCGAGGTCAGCGATGTGGGTCTGGCCCACCTGTCTGGACTCACCAACCTGAGGAAGCTCATCCTCCGCCAGACCGACGTGAGCGATGCCGGCATGAGCCACCTGTCCGGTCTCTCCAACCTGGGCCTGCTCTACGTCATGGAGACACACGTGAGCGACAGAGGTGTCGCCCAGGTGCAAGCAGCGTTGCCCAACTGCAAGATCGAACACTATTGACCGCTGCGTCGGCCAGGCCAAAGCCCCTGAGCCTCACATCGTCGCCGTGAACTCGCTCCAGACGGTGACCTCGTACTCGTCCCCCCACCCCCCGGAGTCGAGCACGGCTGTGTCGTCCATGGTGCCCTCGATGCGCGTCGGGCCTGTGAGGCCAACCCCCTCCCAAGAGTAGGGTCCGATCTCGTACTCCATCACGG
This sequence comes from Deltaproteobacteria bacterium, assembly GCA_016845285.1. Taxonomy (GTDB): domain Bacteria; phylum Myxococcota_A; class UBA796; order UBA796; family UBA2385; genus BH17. The sequence goes on from JAERSX010000394.1 coordinate 4,302, forward strand.
TCATGTACATCGTGCCCTCGATGCTGCCCGAGGAGTCCATCATGCCGTCCACCTCGAAGGACAGCTCCTCGAAACCCACGATGCTGTCGGTCACCACACAGTCGATCACGCCAACGACCCGTCCATCATCGTCGACCTCCAGCCAGATCTCTCCATCACACTCCTCAGAGAAGCCGACGAGCTCGTAGTAGATGACGAGCTCGCCGGAGTACTCCCCTTCCCAGTCGCCACCGCAGGGGTTGTCTGGGTTGAGCGCTCCGTTGGTGTCGTCGCAGTCTCCATCGTTGCCGACGAAGCCGGGAGGCGCGTCACAGGCTTGGACCGCCACCGCCGAGTCACCGTAGCCATCGCCATCCTGGTCTCGCCAGTACGTGTACATGGTCGAGGGGTCGACGCTGTCATCGGCGTCGTCGGCCAGCGCATCACAGTCCTCGTCGACGTCGTCTGAGTCGCAGATCTCCTGGGCGTCCGGGTGGACCAGCGGATCACCGTCGTCGCAGTCTTCGTCGGAGAACGCGCCGTCGCCGTCGGCATCCACGGGGTCGGTGCCCGAGCTGCCGCCTCCCTCGTCACCGTCACCCCCTCCTTCGTCGCCGCCGTCGTCACCGCCGCTGTCGCCGCTGCCGCTGCCGTTGCCGCCCAGGCCGCCGCCCCAGTCATCGTCGTCGTCGTCAGAAGAAGAAGACCTGTCGCTGCCGAAGCAAGCCACCGCCATCAACGCCAGGAACGCCATCGTAGAGCTTCGCATGCTGCCAAACCGCCGTTCTCTCTTGGTCCGGGCGGAGGGTACCCAGCAAGCTGACTACTCGCAAGAGGATCCCCCTCAGACCATCTGGAGGGTATTCCTTGATGCGGTCGCGACCGGGAGCACCTCCACTGTCCCAGGTACCAGCTCCGTCACCAACATCACCTCGGTTGTCTGACGCTCCAGCGCAGACGAGGCGACAGATCGATTGGCAGGAGGGGGCGATATCGGAGCAGGCCACGGTGCGAAGAATGCAGAGCGCTTCCGTGGTCCCGTATGTCCAACCTTCATGTTCAGCCCATGGACCCGGTGGTCAGGCCGAGCCGCCACGCAGGAGGTGCGACCCGCGAAGTATACGTAGTGTATACCACCCGCCTGCCACACGCAAGCTTCACCCTCCCCGAAGCCATGCCTCCCTGCGTGCCACGACGGCCTCAGCGGCCTCCTCGTCCTCGACCAGCGTCCAGCGCTCGGCGGGCTCTTCTCCCAGGGTCACAGACAAGGTGCGCAGGGCGCCGCGGCGGGAGATGGTCAGCGGCACCTCGGCTCCAGGCCGCAGCCGCGCGAGCCCCTGGCTGGCATCCCCGCTCACCCGCCAGCCGTCGATGGCGATGAGCTCGTCGCCGTGGTTGAGGCCGGCGGCGTGGGCGGGTGTGTCGCGCTTGACGACGCCCACCGTCACCCGGCCATCGGCACCCGCGAGCTCTGCGCCCAGCCAACCGGCGGGCGGGTCCTCGGGCGCGGCCTCGTCTTCGGTCTCCTCCGACGCATCGGGCGACGCATCGGGATCTTCGAAGAACAGGCCGTTCCAGGCGAGGAACTCGGTGTAGTCGAGCTCATCGGTGGAGCGCAGGGCCACGTCCAGCCAGGGTCCCTGCTCGGTGCCCGCCACCTCGGAGATGACCGCCTCGAACTCGTCGGGCGTGTAGCCCGCGTCTCCGCTGTAGCGACTCGCCGCCAGGCGCATGACGTCGTCCAGCGAGCGGGCGCCGTCGGTCGCCGTCCGGATCCGCGCGTCCAGCAGCAAGCCCACCACGGCCCCCTTGTTGTAGTAGGAGATCGCGGTGTTGGGAGTGTTCTCGTCCTTGCGGTAGTGCTTGATCCAGGCCATCGACGAGGCTTCCTGGAGGGTCTGCACCTGGCGACCTGGGGTGCCCTGGAGGTTGCCGATGGCCTTGCTCAGCACCTCCAGGTACTCGTCGGTGGTCATGAGGCCGGCTCGGACGAGCAGCAGATCGTCGTAGTAGGAGGTGAAGCCCTCGGCGATCCAGAGGCTGGGGGTGTAGACCTCCTCGACGTAGTCGAAGGGACCCAGCGGACGGGGCCGCAGCCGCTTGACGTTCCAGGTGTGGAAGAACTCGTGGGAGACCAGGCCCAGCCAGCTCAGGTAGTCGTCGCGAGAGGACGTGGCCCACCGACTGGACATCATGAGCGTGGAGTCGAGGTGCTCGAGGCCACCGCGGGTCTCGCTCAGCACGTTGAGGAAGAGGTAGCGGTGGTAGGGCACCTCCCCCCAGAAGGCCTGCTGCACCTCGACGAGGCGGGCCACGTCGTCGGCGCTGCGCTCGAGATCCCACGGCCCCGACTCGCCCACGAGCACGAGCGCATGGGGTCGTTCGCCGGCCTCGAACTCGGCGATGCGGAGGTTGCCAGCCACGATGGGAGAGTCGATGAGCTCGTCGAGATCGACCGCCAGGTAGCTGTGGGAGCCGCCGCCGGGCGCCGGATCGAGACCGGTGGACACATCGGCCCAGCCCTCCGGCAAGACCACATCCACCCGATGGGCCCGACCGCCCTGCTCGGCCAGGCTCAGGAAGGTGGGCGCCCCGTTGAGCACGGCCATGTCGGCGTCGATGAGGTTGGTGCGCACCGTGGCCTCGTTGCCGTACACCCGGTACCGCACGGTCACGGTGCCCGGAGCCTCGGCCTGGACCTGCCAGCGGTTCTTGTCGACGCGATCCACAGAG
>JAERSX010000395.1 GCA_016845285.1 Deltaproteobacteria bacterium
CTCCTCGGGTGGTGGCCTGGCTGCGCGAGGGCCTCGGCCACACCGGCCTCGTGCTGAGCGAGCGGCTCGACGATGCTCGCCTGAGCTCCGTCGGATCGCTGGGAGAACGGGTGGAGCTCGGGGCTGGGGCCGGCCTGGACATGGTGCGGTGGGGCCCCGATCTGCACGAACAGGCCGACGTCTTCGAGCACCTCGTCAGGGTGCAGGAAGAAGATCCGCGCCACGACGAACGCGCCATCCACACCCTGCGACGTCTCCGAGACTGGCGGCGTTGCTTCTTGCTGGAGCGTCCCCAGGCCGTTCCCCTCGAGTTCCTGGGTGGCCCGGCCCACCGACACCTCGCCCTCGGCATTCGGGCTCGAGGCATGCCGTGATCGTCGGGCTGCTGGGCATCCTTGCCTGTGGCGCCCTGCGGGGCCCTCCGGCGCCGATCCAGGGTCCCGAGCTCGCCGTCACCGCCGTCTCGCTCGACACCGACGTGGTGGTCACGCTGGCCACGGGCTTGCTGGCACCCGTGGAGGTCACCGCCATCGAGTGGCGGCTCGCCCCCCAAGATGGGTCCTCGATCTCGGGAGAGGCCCCGCCTTGCGCCGCGGTCAGTCCGGGAATCACGGCGCGCTGTGCCTTGTTGGAAGAGTGGCCCGAAGGGGTGGCTCCGGTGGCGGGACAGGTCGTTTCGGTCTCCGGCACCGTCTGGTGGCGCACCGCCCGAGGTCGCGACGGGGCCACAGCATTTACCATCCGCTCCACTCAGCCCGCAGACGAGGTGAGGTAGTGATTCTGGCAACCGTGGCGTTCTTGGCGAGCCTGAGCACCGCCGATGCATGCGAGGAGCTGACGATGCCCTCCGAGCGTGTCCAGGTCGCCTGGGTGAGCAGCCTGCCCCGTCGGGTCAAGGCTGGTACTTGGATCGAGGTCACTCGGGTGAGCGAGCTGCGGACCTGGATCCGCGACCAGGAGGCAGACACCCTGCGCCTGCTCCAAGGGCTCGGCATGACTGGGCGAAAGGCGGCGAGAGCGAAGGACGCCAAGGTCACCATCTTCGACGTGGACCGAAGCTGGCTGTGTCGGCCGCTGGCCGCTGGCACGCCCGGCGCCGAGGTGGCGGGGGTCGCCACCTGCGACGAGCCCCAGCAGAAGGCGCTGAGCGGTAGTCGAAAGGGCTTCAGTGGCTGCGGCTACACCATGGACACCAAGGCCTCGACCCGGGGGCTCGATGTCTACCGGATCACCTGGGAGGTCGCCTCCGCTTGGGGCTTCTGTGTGATGCCCCTCGACCGCTTCCTCGACGGTGCCTGAGGGTCGAGGAGCAGCCTGAGGGCGGCGCCGCGATTAGCATGGGCGGGCGCATGACTTCATCCGACGGTCCGAACCTGTACTGCCCTCGCTGTCTGACGGCGTTTGCGTATGAATTGGACCAGTGCCCCAACCTCGTCTGTCAACGCCCCAAGCCGCCCAAGGGCTGGGGTCAGATGTACGTGTCGGGCGACTACTTCGATCGGAACTACCGCATCGAGAGGCGCCTCGCGCAGGGGGGCGCTGGCATCACCTACGTCGCGCGTGCCCTGGGGTCGGAGGGTGACGAGCCCATCGGGCCCGAGGTGGCCATCAAGGTCTTGCTCGCGGCCCGTGACCACGGTCCCTATGTGCGCCGCCTCAACACCGAGGCGCAGATCCTCCAGGAGCTGCACCACCCCCACATCGTGCAGTACCTGGGCTTCGTCCATCGACCAGGCACCTCGCCGTACCTCATCACGGCCTTCGAGCGTGGCGGCAGCCTCTACGACCACCTGTCGCGTGTGGGTGCCTTGCCGGTCCGAGTCACCGCGGAGATCGGGCGCCAGATCTGCTGGGCGCTCGAGAAGGCCCACGAGCGCGGCATCGTGCACCGCGATCTCAAGCCGGAAAATGTGCTGCTGGCCGAACAGGTGCTGGCCACCCAGGTGCCCCACTGTCGTGTGGCCGACTTCGGGATCGCCAAGGTCACCGGCAGCCTGCACGGCAACATCACGCGCATGGGCGCCTTCGTGGGGACCCCCCACTTCGCCGCCCCCGAGCAATTCGTCGGCGGCAAGCTCACGCCGGCCACCGATGTGTATGCGCTGGGCGCGGTCCTCTACTTCTTGATGACCGGCCAGCACGTGGTGCGCTTCGCCAACGCCCTGCCGCCCGAGGATGCGGTGCAGCTGTTGCTGGACAGCCTGCCCCCCAAGCTGACCCTGCCCCATGAGGATCCCGATGACATCGGGCGCATGGAGCAGGTGCTGGCCGTCACCATGGCCGTCGACTCGGTCAAGCGCTGCACGGTGGTCGAGCTGGATGCGATGTTGGCCGCGGTGGCGATGGGGGAGTCGGTGCCCGTGCCCGAGCGCCCGGAGGTCGAGGCCAAGCTGCCTCGGGCAGAGCTCAGTGCCATCGGCATGGCGGGTGCCCTGGGTGCCACCGGTGGCGCACCCGCCCTCGATGACCCCAGCATGTCGATGCAGCTGGGGTCCACCGTCGAACAGCGCGAGGACGGCGCTGACGACGCTGCAGTGGGGGACACAGACGTTGTGTCGGACGACTCCGCGCCGCCCCCACCTCTGCCAGCCGACCTGGGCGGGCCAGAGCTTGCCAAGCCGGAGTCGACCTTCGACCAGGTCGCTGACGACGAGTCTTCTGGCGAGGTGGGCACTGCTCCGCCGCCGCTTCCCGAGGACCTGGGTGGGCCGCCCGAGCTCCCTGAGGCCGAGCTCCCTGAGGCCGAGCTCCCTGAGACCGAGCTCCCTGAGACCGAGCTCCCTGAGACCGAGCTCCCTGAGACCGAGCCTGCCGCTCCGCCAGAGCCAGAACCAGAGCCGCCTGCGCCAGAGCCAGACCCAGAGCCGCCTGCGCCAGAGCCGCCAGAGCCGCCTGCGCCTCCCGCGCCTGAGCCTCCCGCGCCTGCGCCCGCGTGGGAGCCGCCTGCGCCCGCGCCCTCGGTGCCGGAGCGTGGGGAGGCGTTGCCCCCCCTTGCACGTGATCTCGAGGGTGAGGTGGTCGGCAAGTCCGGGCTGGTGGGTGGCAT
>JAERSX010000396.1 GCA_016845285.1 Deltaproteobacteria bacterium
TCCCGGTCCGCTCTTCGGAGGTCCGCTCTCGGGCAACTCCTTCATCACGGTCTCAGGCCGAAGGCGCGGGGAGCTCGTCCATGACTGCACGAATGGCCTGACGGGCGCCAGCCCCGAAGCGCTCGCCTTCGGTGCGGGCAACCACCCGGTGGGCCAGCACCGGCACAGCCAGCTCTCGGAGGTCTTCGGGGATGACGAAGTCCCGGCCACGGGCCAGCGCCAGTGCACGGGAGGCTCGGTACAGGGCCTCGGCACCACGTGTGGACACCCCGCGCAGGAAGCGTCCGTCCCGGCGCGTACGGCGCACGAGGGTCAGGAGGTAGTCCTCCACCTCATCGTGGACCCGGACACCATCCACCGCCTCGCAGAGCGCCACGACCTGGGCAGGCTCCAAGACCGCCTCGACGTGTGCGCGGCTCAGCCCGCCGTGCCGCAGGATGGCTCGCTCGTTCTCCTGGTCGGGGTAGCCCATGCTCAGCCGCATCAGGAAGCGATCGAGCTGAGAGTCGGGAAGGGCGAAGGTGCCGTGGAAGTCGTGGGGGTTCTGGGTCGCGATGACCGTGAAGGGCAGCGGGAGCGTGTGTGTGGTGCCGTCGACGGTCACGCGTCGCTCCGTCATGGCCTCGAGCAGCGCACTCTGGGTCTTGGGCATCGCCCGGTTGATCTCGTCGGCGAGCACCACGTTGGCGAACAGCGGGCCCTGTCGGAACCGGAAGTGGGCACCCTTGCCGTCCAGCACGGTCACGCCAGTGATGTCGCCCGGGAGCAGATCGCTCGTGAATTGGATCCGGTTGAAGGAGCCGCCGAACGCGGAGCTCAGCGCCGTAGCCAGCGTGGTCTTGCCCACCCCCGGCACATCCTCGAGGAGCACGTGCCCACCGGCCACCACAGCGACCAGTGCCAGCTCGACCACGTCGTCCTTGCCGCGGACGACCTCTTGCACGCGGGTGCGAATTCGCGCGAAGAGGGCAGAGCCCTCCCTCACTCCGGCGCCGCCGGGGAGCCGCGAAACAGGCTCGTTCTTCAGCCCGCCCAGTTGCCCTCCGCACTCATCTCGTAGATGCATCCGGCCGGCACGTCCTCGTTCTCCGAGTCGACGATGACCAGGGTCTCGGAGCCGTACCAATCGCGATCGTCGGGGATCTCGCAGCCACCCGCGGCCCCCTGGTGTTCGGCCTCACCCACGATCTGCCAGCGGTAGTTGCCGCCGTCGTCCTCTTCGAGCCAGATGGCACTCTGGTAGCTGATGCTGCAGCCCGACACGAAGCCGGTCGCGAAGGACTCGTCGTCGATGCGGAGCTCGACGAGGCTCAGGTCGGTCTCGTCGTAGAAGAGCTGGTAGGTGAAGGACTTCTGATAGCCCTCGGAGCTGTCCGTGCAGTCGGTCTCCAGGCCGGTGACGGTCACGGCCCAGGAGCCATCGGGCTCCGCAGGCGGAGAACCACAGCCCAGGGCCAACATCGCCACTGCGCCGAGGCCGGCCACGAGACCGGCGGGGAGACCACCTTCGCAGCAAAGAGTGTCTGCACCACGAGACCCTGCCATCGACCACGTCCTCCGGGCGCCCAGTATAGCCGCGACACCCCGTGGGCGCCGTATGGCCACGGGTGCACGCCCCCGATATACCGCGCGCTCTTCGACATCCCTGGAGCCGCCCTTGGCCGAGAACGCCTCTTCCGACAAGCTCTTCGTCGCCCGCCAGGACGACCTGGAACGCCTCCGCAGTCTGTGGGAAGGCGCCCGCGCCGGCAACGCTGCCGTCGTGCACCTCAACGGCCCGCTCGGCAGCGGAAAGCGAGCGCTCGTCGGCGAACTCTGCCGCAACATCATCGCCGACGACGACGATGTCCTGCTGTGGCGGGTCAACCTCCAGGACGAAGAGGACGGGCTCCAGACCCTCATCCGCATCTACGCAGGCCTGCTCACGGGGCTCCATCGCCAGCCGGTGCTGCGGGGCAAGATCGAGATGGCGCTCAACAGCCAGATCCCCCACCAGACCCAGCGTGTGCAGCAGTGGTACCGGGCCTTCATCGAAGGCGTGAAGAAGGGCGCCCCCAAGGGTGACAACAACTTTCAGGTCATCCTGCCGCGCGACAACCCGCTCATCGGCATCGTCGAGATCACGCTGGGCATCGCGCGCAAGTTCCCGGTCCTCCTGGACATCCAGGGTGTCCACCACGCGCACTCGCTGGCGGTCCACGCCATGCTGGAGGGCCTCTACGGTGAGACCCAAGGCAGCGATAGCGAATCCACCCAGCTCATGCTGGTGCTTGGCACCGAAGACCTGAGCGAAGAAAACCGGCGCTTCTTCCCCCTGCCCATGTTGGACTTCCTCGACCGGCGGGCGGAGGGGCTCCAGTCCTTCGCGCCGCAGTCCTGGACCGCGACCGAGGTCGGGCTCTTCCTCCAGAGCAAGGGCCTCGAGAGCGACGCGGCTCGCATCGCTGAGATCGCCGGTGGTCGTCCCGGCTTCGTGGCCGAGCTCACTGACTGGCTGGTCGAACAGGACAAGCTGGCCGCTGTGCCTGCCGAGCTCACCCTCTCGTCCATCGCCGACACGGCCCCAGACGCCGACGAGCTCGACGAGCCCGAGGGCGAGCCCGAGGGCAACCGCACCCACGCCTCCGCAGAGCACGCTCCACAGGTGGCCTACCTCGGCGCCCTGCTCGGTCTGAGCTTCCCGAGCGGCCTCGTCGCCGACATGGGTGGCTACGATCGTGAGAGCGTCGACGATCTCCTCGACGCCACCGAGCACCTCTACAAGGAG
>JAERSX010000397.1 GCA_016845285.1 Deltaproteobacteria bacterium
CTTCCTCGATCTCGTCGAGACCGTGGGCAACCGCCTTCCCGATCCCATCACCCTCTTCGGCGGTGGTGCGGTCCTGGTGATGCTCCTGTCGCTGGTGGGCAGCTCGCTCGGGTGGGAGGTCGAGAAGCCCGTCGCTGCGCCGGTGACCGCCGAGGTGGTGGACAGCGGGACCGGTGAGGCCGTCACGGCACTCTCGACGAAGGTCGCGGGCCGGCGGGTGGTGCTGGTGCGCGACGGCAACGGCGAGCCCGTGGCCTCCCCGGTGAGCCAGCCCGTGCTGGACGACGAGGGTCGTCTGCAGCTCGAGCGCGGCAGCCAGACCGTTCGGCCGGTGAACCTGCTGTCGCGAGACGGCTTCAAGTGGGTCATGGACACCCTGGTGGGCAATTTCACGGGCTTCCACCCCCTGGGTGTGGTGCTCGTGGCCATGCTGGGCATCGGCATCGCCGAGAAGACGGGGCTCGTGGGCGCCTTGCTCAAGGCCATGACCCGGGTGACGCCGCAGTCCCTGCTCAACCCGGCGATGGTCTTCATCGGGATCATGTCGAGCCTGGCCGCCGACGCTGGCTACGTCGTGCTGCCCCCCATCGCCGCGGCGCTCTACAAGATCGCGGGTCGAAGTCCCCTGGCGGGAATGGCGGCGGTGTTCGCCGGGGTGTCGGCGGGCTTCTCCGCCAACCTGGTCATCACCAGCCTCGACCCGCTGCTGAGCGGGCTCTCCGAGGCGGGCGCGGCCATCCTGGAGCCTGGCTACACCGTGAACCCCGCGGCCAACTGGTGGTTCATGATCGTGAGCACCTTCGTGCTCACCATGGTGGGCTGGGGTGTCACGGCCCGCTTCGTCGAGCCCCGCTACACCCACAAGCCCGCCGACGAAGGGGGGCCCAGCCCGGTGACCGACGAGGAGCGGGCCGCGCAGGTCATCACCCCCGAGGAGAAGGCCGGGATGCGCCTCGCGCTCGTCGTGGGCGTGGTGACCACCGCGCTCTGTCTGGCGCTCATCTTCGTGCCCGGCGCACCGCTGCACTCGGGGCCCGGTGAGGGGCCGCGCTGGGGCCTGGCCATCGTGCCCATGCTCTTCGTCATCTTCCTGGCCATCGGCGTGGCCTTCGGCATCCCCACGGGCACGGTGCGGGGCGCCAGCAAGCGGGGAACCCTCGACGGCGGCATCGCCCGGCTCATGGCCGACACCATGGCCGACATGGGCCCCTACATCGTGCTCGCCTTCTTCGCGGCCCAGTTCGTCGCCTGGTTCAACCACTCCCAGCTCGGCATCATGCTCGCCATCGTGGGCGGCAATTTCCTGGCCCAGATGGCCATGCCGCCGGAGCTCCTCATGGCGGCCTTCATCGTGGTCGCCATGCTCGGCAACCTCTTCATCGGCTCGGCCAGCGCCAAGTACGCCTTCTTCGCGCCGGTCTTCGTGCCCATGTTCATGCAGGTGGGCATCAGCCCCGAGCTCACCCAGGTGGCCTACCGGGTGGGTGACTCGGCCACCAACATCATCACGCCGCTCAACCCGTACTTCGTGGTGATCCTGGTCTTCATGCAGAAGTACGTGCCCAAGGCAGGTATCGGCACCCTGGTGAGCATGATGCTGCCCTACTCGGTGGCGTTCTGGCTGGTGTGGACGCTGATGCTGGTGATCTGGATGACGCTCGGTGTGGAGCTGGGTCCCGAGGGGCCACTCACCTACGAGGCGCCGTTCTGAGGGGAGGGGACGCGGCCTCGAGGCGGCCCGCGGTAGGCTGCGGTCATGGACTTCGACTTCAAGACCGTCGTCTTCCTCGTGGTCGCCGCGGCCATCGGCTACGGCGTCTACACCGGCGCCTTCGATGACTTCTTCGACAACTTTGACGGCATCTTCAACGCGAGCGGCAACGCGGTCGAAGACATGGAGGCGGATCAATGAGGTGGGACGGAGTCTTCTTGGCAGCGGTCTTGCTGGCCGCCTGTGGGCTGGAGCGACGTGAGTACTTCGACGAGGGCGCCCTGTGCGTGCTCCCCGAGGGCGATGCAGACACCAGCTTCTGGGAGACCGGCGAGGGGCCGGGCGACCGGAGCTTCGAGGCGGCCGCGGGGCTCGTGGTCACGGTGCTGGCGTCGCCGGACTGCCAGGACTCCGGCTGCGACACCTGGAGCGCCAGCTGCGATGTGCTGCGCGAGAGCGGCACGCTGACGGTGACCTCGGAGGCCGTCGTGGAGACCGAGAAGGGGTGTGAGCCCGGAGACGAGTGCAGCCTCCTCGAGGCCAGCTGTGAGGCCGCGCCCGTCGAGGCCGGCACGTTCACGGTGGCGTGGGGGGCGGCCACGGTGCTGCTCAACGTTCCCAGCGAAGACACCGTCTGCATCGGGCTCTGAGGCAGGGTCAGCCCTTGCGCTGACCCACGCTCATGGCGGCCAGCAGGTCTCGGGCTGCGGCCTCGGCCTCGGCGAAGGAGGTCTCCTCGCGGGTGGGGGCAGGAGCGCCAGAGGGACCGGCCGTCAGGCCCCGGTCGGCCAGCAGGCTTCGGGCTGCGGCTGCGGCTGGGGAGTCCGGCGGTGCCTGGCCCACGCGTGCCCAGGCGACCGCCACCTCGAGGGCCATGCGGCTGCGTTGGAACAGGCGGGCGCGGCGGCCGTCACGCAGCATCACCAGAGCGGAGACCAGGCTGGGCAGCAAGAAGCTGATGAGGATGATGTCGGCCCGGCTGAGCCCGGACAGGGGAAGTGAGATGACGGGAAGGTCCACCACCACGAGGTCGAACAGGGGGGCCGTGGCCCACTCGGCCAGGCTGAGGAAGCCGTCGACCCACCACGAGGCGAGGTCGGCGAAGGGTGTCGCCAGGTAGCTCAGGACCTCCGCGAGGTTGTGCAGGGGCTGGGGCAGGTCCACGTTCACCAACATGGACAGCCAGTCTCCGGGCTTGGTCAGGGCGGCCACGACGGCGCACCCGACGGAAAGGGTGGCCAGGGCTGCCACCTTCGAGCCGATCTGCGGCTTGAACCCCATGGGCTCAGTTTAGTCGACGGCGTGGCGCCGATTGCAGGCGTTATCGTTCCCATCCATTCGAGGGTGTTCATGTCCTTTGTCGTGCCAGACGAGGCCCAGCGAACGGAGCTCGCCGGCGTTCTCGGTCATGCCTTCGGGACCGATCTCGCCGGGACCCTGAGCTGGTTCGAGGGGGCGAGCCACGAACAGCTCAGGATCCTGGTGCGCCAGGGTGAGGTGCAGGGCGGTCTGTTGCGCATTCCCATGGGGCAGGCCTACGGGGGCCGCTTCGTGCCCATGACCGGCTTCGCCGGGGTGGGCGTCCGGGTCGATCGCCGGCGGCGGGGGGTGGCCAAGGCGCTCATGGGTGAGGCCCTGCGCGAGCTGCGGTCCGAGGGGGTCGGGCTGTCCGCGCTCTATGCCTCGACCCGCGCCCTGTACCGGGCCGTGGGCTACGAGCAGGCCGGCACGACCCACAGCGGCACCTTCAAGCCCCGCGATCTGCACGCTCCGCCCGATGCCGGCGCCATCGAGCTGGCCACCGAGGCCCACTGGCCCGAGATCGAGGAGGTCTACCGCGAGCTCGCCGTGCACCAGCCGGGCGCCCTCGATCGCGGCCCCTACATCTGGCAGCGCATCCGAGCCGAGCGCCACGGCCTGCGCGCCTTCGGATCGCTGCTCCGCAATCCCGACGGCAGCCTGGAGGGCTGGGTCTTCTACCGCCAGAAGAAGGGCCCCGACCGGCACATCCTCCATCTCAGCGATGTGCAGGCACGCACCGCCGATGGCTGGGGCCGCCTCGCCCGCCACCTCGTCGACCTCGGCACCATGGTGCACCGTGTCGAGCTGCTGACGGCCCCCACCGATCCGCTCTACCTGCGCCAGCTCCACCCCTACATGAAGATGGAGCTCTGGGAGACCTGGATGCTGCGCCTGGTCGACCCCAGCGTCGCGCTCCAGCAGCGGGGCTATGCGCCCGGTCTGTCGGCGGAGATCGGCCTGAGCGTGGTCGATCCACTGCTGGGCGACGAGACGCTGACCCTGCGTGTGGCCGAGGGCCGGGCCCGAGTCAGCAAGGGTGGCACGGCCCGGGTGCGGGTCCACACCCGCGGCCTCGCGGGTCTCTACGCCGGGCATCTGTCGCCGCGGGTCTTGGCGGTCATGGGCCTCATCGAGGGAGAGGCCCGCGACCTGGCCACCCTGGCCCAGCTCTTCGCCGGCCCCCCGCCGTGGAACCGCGACCACTTCTGAGGCGAGCCCCGACGTCGGCCAGGAGACTTGCGCCTCACGAGATTCGCTGTCTCCATGGAGATGGGCACAGCACTGAGGACGCGGGTGGTCTTGGAGGAGACCATGAACCACCCCTGTGCGCGGGCCGCGAGCCTGCTGGCCCTGTTCTTGCCCCTGGGCGCCTGCGGAGACAAGGGCGATGACCGCTGGGGAGACACCGGCTTCTACGGCGCCGAAGAGGACGTGGGCGACGTCACCCAGGAGGATGAGATCGACACCGCGGAGCCCGAGGAGGAGGACTGCGAGGACGAGACGCCTGTGACCCTCTACATGTCGCCCGACGACAGCAACTCCATGTCCTCTCCGGTCCAGGTGAGGGGAGCGGTCGAGGCGAGTCCTCACAACCTCCGCTCGGTGCCCGTGCGCACCTTCGAGTTCATGAACTACTACCGGTGGGACTACGAGCCCGCCGATGACATCGGAGATCTGGCCCTCCATGCGGCCATGGTGCCCGACCCCGACGGCACCGAGGGCCAGTACGCGCTGCAGTTCGCCCTCTCGAGCGCGGAGGTCTCCGCCCAGGACCGACCGCCCCTCAACCTGGCCCTCAGCCTGGACACCTCGGGCTCCATGAGCGGCACGTCCATCTCCCTGCTGCGCACCTCGGCCCTGCAGATCGCCAGCCAGCTCCGCGAGGGCGACACGGTGTCGGTGGTGTTCTGGGACACCTCGAACAATGTGCTGCTCCAGGGGCATGCCGTGACGGGGCCGTCCGACCCCGTGCTCGTCGACCTCCTCAGCGG
>JAERSX010000398.1 GCA_016845285.1 Deltaproteobacteria bacterium
TCGGGTGTCTGGCGGACCCCGGTGCCCGTCGGCGTCTTCAGGCAGATTCCCTCTCGGCTGTGAACTCTCGGGCGCTCCGAGACACCCCACCTCCCCGCCCCTCGGCCCCGTGGGTCCCACTGCGGACGCCAGCCGGCTACGGGGGGGTTCGAGGTGGGTCATGGCACGCATCGCAGTCCTCTTGCTCGCACTCTTCGCCGTCCTGTCGGCGCCCGCATCGGCCAACGAGCCGGCGGACGCTGCGCTGGCCGCCTTCGTCCTGGACTTCCGGCAGGACGGAAGCCACGATCCCAGCGGTGAGGTGGTCCGGGTTCGCTACGCCGATGCCTGCGAGAAGGGGTACCCACTGGCCTGCGTCGCGGACGAATGGATGGGCACAGGAGAGCTGTCCAAGGTGGGGGTGCCTGCCGACGAGTCGTGCACCGATGGTGATCCGGTGGCCTGTGTGGTGTCGGGCTGGGCCCTGACCCAGCGCCGTCCGGGCAAGGTCGACCTGAAGTCCCAGACCCTCGATGTGGGCGCAGATCGCTTTCGCGCTGCCTGCGACGCTGGCCTGCCGCGGGGCTGCACCGATCTCGCCCTCCTCGAGCTCGCCCGGTCCAAGGAAGATCCTGACTCCGCAGAGCTGGCCCTCGGGCGCTTGAAGCGCGCGTGTCAGGCTGGCGAAGGCCGCGCCTGTCACTACGTGGCTGAGCGCTCCAAGGACGCCCAGCGTCGTGTCTGGTGGGTTGAGCAGGGCTGCACCGCCAAAGATCCTCGGAGCTGTGGTGCCTACGCCGCGCGACTGCGTCTGGGCGAAGGCGTGCTGGAGAATGATCGCGAGGCGCTCCGCCTGTCCATGGCCGCCTGCGACGGGGGCTTCGGTGAGGCCTGCACCCGGGCCGGCGGCATGATCGAGTACGGCGAGGGCATCGACGAGGATCCGGATCGCGCGGTGCGGGAGTACCAGCGCGCCTGCCGCCTGGCCGATCCGGCGGGCTGCACCCGGGCCGGGGCCCGCCTCAGTCGTGCAGCCGAGGACGACGAGCTGCTCGCGCGCGGCATCGACTACCTCCAGCTCGGCTGCCGCGACGGCGACGGCGACGGGTGCTGGTTTCTGGCCGAGCGCAACCTCTTCGGTGACCCGGCAGATCACGACCTCTCCGAAGGCTTGAGGTGGCTTCGCCTCGGCTGCGAAGAGGGCAGCGATCGAGCCTGTTCCGCCCTCGGGCAGGGCGAGTTCCTCGGCGCCTACGGTGCCGCCGACCCGGCAGGCGGGGCGGCCACGCTGACGAAGGCATGTGAGGACGGAGGTGCGCTGAGCTGCACCACCCTCGCCCATCGTGTGGAGGCGGGGGCCGCGGAGGGCGATGCCCGCAAGCTGCTGGCGCGCGCCTGTGAGCTCGAGTCAGGGCGTGGCTGCCACGCCTACGCCCGCCACCTGGCTGGGGACGAGCCGCTCTCTTCCACCCATCCCAACGGGCAAGAGGTGGTCGATGCGCTGTACCGCGCCTGCCGCTTCAGCTTCCGACCGTCCTGTGATGCGATCAAGGGTGCCGAGCGGGCGGTGACCCGGCGCAACGTCGAGCTCGAAGATGTCGGTGCCCGCGAAGGTCTCGTCACCTTCGAGGAGGCCGAGTTCGGCCCGATCACTGGCGCGGCAGGCCTGGCCAGTGTGGCCCGTGCCCTCGCCAAGGAGTCGGCGGAGCGCCCGCCCGTGAGCGCGGAGCTGCGGGTCGCCACCTGCGCCCTCGACTTCGATCTGGCCTGCCTCGACCTGTTCACCGAGCAGCTCGAGACCATCGGTGGTGCCCGCATCGGCGCTCGTACGAAGCCGCTGGAGGAGGCCTGCACGTCGGGTGTCGGCGGTGCCTGTCACCTCCTGGGCGAGATGTCGGGCGACCTGGGAGCCGCGCTGGAGCGCTACGAAGCTGGCTGCAGCTTGGGCTACGGCCCCTCGTGCATGTCCGCAGCGTTGGCCCACGCTGGGGGCAAGGGGGCCCGGCGCAGCCGATCCGCCGCCGCGCTTCGCTTCGCCTCGGCGTGCGACGCCAGCACGCCCGTCGCAGCTGGCTGTACGCGGGCCTGGGAGCTTGTGAGCGCGGGTGTGAAGCTGGGTGACTCGGCCAGCCATGTGCAGGGTCTCGCCCGAATCTGCGGGCCGGACACCCCCGACGCCTGCTTCAGGGCCGCCCAGGCATTCCAGCTGGGAGACGGCGTCACCCGCGACACGGTCCGCGCGGTGGAGCTGGCAGCGGTGGCCTGCACGGCTGGGGTCACCGATGCCTGTCCTGGCGAGGGCACGGCTGCGTCGTCCGACCTCGCGAGCGGCACGCCGTCCGTCATGGGGCCGCTGTCGGTGGATGTGGTGCAGCAGATCGTGATCTCTCGGGCTGCCAGCTACGCGGCCTGCTACTCCGCGGCCTTGGGACGTGACCCCACGGTGGCGGGCCGGGTGGTCATGCAGATCGTGGCGAGCCCCACCGGTGAGGTGGCTGGCGCCGTCGTCGTCGAGTCAGAGGTGGACGATGATGATCTGCTCGTCTGCTTGCAGGAGCGGATGAAGGAGCTGACCTTCCCGGCCTGGACGGGCTCCAATCCGGCCATCATCGCCTACCCGTTGGAACTGCACCCCGCAGAGTGACGCCCACACGGTGTGTGCCCGAGCACATGGCATACTCCGCGTTCGCTCGCGGAGTCCCTTGTGTCCGACCTCTCCATCACCGTCAACGGTCTTCACTTCCCCAACCCCTTCGTCATCGGAAGTGGGCCACCGAGCACCAATGCTCGCGTGATCATCAAGGCCTTCAACGCCGGCTGGGGCGGGGTGGTCGCCAAGACCTGCGCGCTCACCGAGAACAAGGCCATCAACGTCCAGCCTCGCTACGGCAAGCTCAAGAGCCCGAGCGGCGACACCGTGGGCTTCCAGAACATCGAGCTCATCAGCGACAGCGACTTCGAGAACTGGGAGAACTGGTTCAAGCAGATCAAAGACGAGGTGCCCGACAAGCCCCTCATCGGCTCCATCATGGAGAGCTACGACAAGGGCCGCTGGCAGGAGGTGGCGGCCCGCTCCGTCGAGGCCGGCTGTGATGCCCTCGAGCTCAACTTCAGCTGTCCGCACGGCCACCCCGAGAAGGGCATGGGCGCGGCCATGGGTCAGGATCCGGCGCAGGTCCGCGAGGTCACGAGCTGGGTGAAGGCGGCCGTAGATGTACCCGTCTGGGCCAAGATGACCCCCAACATCACGCAGATCGCCGACCCCGGTCGGGCGGCCGTCGAGGGCGGTGCCGACGGTCTCTCCGCCATCAACACCATCCTCGGCATGATCGGCATCAACATGAAGAACCTGCTGCCGAAGCCGACGGTGCAGGGCCACTCCACGCCCGGTGGCTACAGCTACACCGCGGTCAAGCCCATCGCGCTGCGCATGGTGAGCGAGCTGGCGCGGGCGCTCCCCAACACGCCGGTCAGTGGCATCGGCGGCGTGACCTGCGCCGACGACGCCTTCGAGTTCATCCTGGTGGGCGCCAGCACCGTCCAGAGCTGCACCGGCCCGATGCTCCAGGGCTTCGAGATGGTCGAGGAGATGATCGAGGGCCTGCACGCGCGCCTCGAGCAGCACGGCTTCGACAATGTGCAGCAGGCCGTGGGCCACAGCCTCCAGTACTTCAGCACCCACCACGGGCTGGTGGAGCTGCAGGCCGAGGCCAAGGCGGCGAAGGCCGCGAGGCGGGCGGCCCGCGATGCGGCCAAGGAGATGATCACCGACGATCGTCAGTGGGGCACCGGCTCCTTCCAGGAAGAGGCCGCCGCGCTGGTCACCGAGGACTGAGCGCGACGGGGTCGCTCAGTCCCCGATGTCCTCGAGCCAGAGGTCGGGTCGGGCGGCGATGAAGTCGCGCATCATGGCGATGCAGTCGGGGTCGGACAGATCGACGATGTCGATGCCGGCGCCGCGGAGCCAGTCGAGATCGGCTGTGAAGTTGACCGACTCGCCGATGACGACGGTGCCGATGCCGAACTGGCGGATCAAGCCCGAGCAATACCAGCAGGGGCTCAGGGTGGTGACCATGATGGTGTCGCCGTAGCCGCGCTGGCGTCCGGCCTTGCGGAAGGCGTCGGTCTCGCCGTGGATGGTGGGGTCCGCTTCCTGGACGCGTCGGTTGCGGCCTCGACCGAGCAGGCGGCCGTCCTGGTGGAACAGCGCGGCGCCCACGGGCACGCCCCCTTCGGCGAGGCCGATGCGGGCTTCCTCGAGGGCGATGGCGAGCATCTCTGTGGGTGTGGGCACGGCCACCTCCTGAGCGGACGGTAGCGCACGCTGTGGCGCCTCCCGGCGATCATCCGAGGGCGGCACGCGAGCCGGGGTCCACTCGCCAAGAGGCATGGAGTAGAGTTCCGGTCTCCTAGCCCTGCGAGGTGCCCCGTGGCCGCCGACGAGACCAGTTCCACAACCGTCACCCAGACGAAGAACCTCAGCTCCACCGATGAGGCCGTCAAGGCCCTGCTGGATGGTGGCAGCCCCGAGATCGACAGCCTCGAGAGCCTGCTGGCCAAGCTCGCGCCCGCCGACCAGGCCGAGGCCTTCCGCATCCTCTACGGC
>JAERSX010000399.1 GCA_016845285.1 Deltaproteobacteria bacterium
ATCCAGAACCGCACGATGATCTTCGGCTCGCTCCAGCCGAGCTTTTCGTAGTGGTGGTGGATGGGCGCCATCTTGAAGACGCGCTTTCCAGTGGTCTTGAAGCTGACCACCTGGATGATGACGCTGAGTGCCTCCAGCACGAAGATGCCGCCCACCAGGGTCAGCAGGATCTCGTGCTTGGTGACCACGGCGACCGAGCCCAGTGCACCGCCCAGCGCCAGGGAGCCCACGTCTCCCATGAAGATGGACGCCGGGTAGGTGTTGTACCAGAGGAAGCCGAGCCCGGCGCCGATGAGCGTGGCGCAGAAGATGGTCAGCTCGCCCGAGCCCTCGATGTACGGGATCGAGAGGTAGTCGGACATGATGACGTTGCCCGAGATGTAGGCGAGGATGAGGAAGGTGCCCGCAGAGGTCATGACCGGCCCGATGGCCAGGCCATCGAGGCCATCGGTGAGGTTGACGGCGTTGCTGAAGCCCGCCAGCACCGTGGTCGCGAAGATGAAGTACAGGAAGACCGGCCAGGTCTGGCCCTCGATGAGCTGGTCGAAGTGGATGGTGCCGGTCTTGAAGAAGGGCAACACCAGGTCCGGCTCGATCCAGCCCATCGACCAGCCGCCGGCCAACACGCAGAAGGCCAGCCCGTACTGTCCGAGCAGCTTGTACCGGCCACTCAGGCCTGCCGTCGACTGGTGCATCACCTTCTTCCAGTCGTCGTAGAAGCCGATGAGGCCGTAGCCCATGGTGATCACCAGCGTCATCCACACGACGGGCTGGTCTAGGCGTGCCCAGAGCAAGGTGGAGATGGCCACAGCCATCAGGATGGGCACGCCACCCATGGTGGGCGTACCCACCTTGTTGAGACGGTGGGACTCGGGCCCGTCGTCTCGAATGATCTGGTCCATCTTGAGCTGCTTCATCCGCCGGATGAACCACGGGTACACGAAGTAGGTGATGGCCAACGCCGTCATCAAGCCCCACGCCGTGCGGAAGCTGATGTAGCGGAAGAGGTTGAAGAACGGGTTCTCGTTGGCGTAGGGCACGAGCAGGTGGAACAGCATCAGGCCTCCTCGCCAGCGGGCGGGGTCTCTCGAAGGGTCTGCAGGACCCGTTCCATGGCCATGCCGCGGCTGCCCTTGAGCAGCACGAGATCACCAGGACGAAGGTGCGGGGCGACGGCGCGGGCGAGGCCGTCGGCGTCGGAGGCCGCCACGATGGGAGGCTGCGCGGCGGCAGCGTAGAGGTCGCCAGCCGTGCCGACGAGGTCGAGGTCCAGCGACATGGCCAGCTCGAGGATCTCGGTGTGAGCGGAGCCTTCGACGCTTCCCAGCTCCAGCATGTCGCCCAGCAGTGCCACCCGGCGCACACCCTTGATGGCGGCCAGGGTGCGGAGCGAGGCTGCTGTGCTGATGGGGTTGGCGTTGTAGGCGTCGTTGATGATCTTGAGTCCACCCGGGCCGTCTTCGACCCGCAGCCTCATCCCGACGGGCTCGTAGGCGGACAGCCGTGCGGCCATGGTCTCGGTGGGGACGTGCAAGGCAACCCCGACAGCCACGGCAGCGGCGGCGTTGTGGGCGAGATGGAGCCCCGGCCCGGGCAGCGTCCCCAGCACCACGCCGTGGGGTGTCTGGATGCGGTAGCGGGTCTCGAGCTTTGTGGGCTCGATGACCGCATCTGTCAATCGGATGTCGCAGTCTTGCGATGTTCCGTAGCGAATCAGGCGCACACCGTCCGGAAGTGGCAGACCGGCGACCCGAGGGTCGTCATGGTTGACGATGCAGACGTCGCCGGGTCGGGCGCCGTCGAAGAGCTCACCCTTGGCGCGGGCCACGCCGTCGAGATCGCCCACCCCTTCCAGGTGAGCTGCGCCCACGTTCGTGATGACGCGGATGGTCGGGGCGGCGATGTCCTGCAGCAGGTCGATCTCTCCGGGGCCGCTCATGCCCATCTCGACCACCCAGGCGTTGGCGCCGACGGGGGCATGGACCAAGGTCAGCGGCACGCCGATGTGGTTGTTCAGGTTTCCCTGGGTCTGGTGGACGGTGCCGAGACCCTCCAGCACCAGCGCGATGAGAGCCCGGGTGGTCGTCTTGCCGGCCGAGCCGGTGATGCCCACGACCGGACCACGGAAGCCCCTGCGCACGTGGCGAGCGAGGTCCTGGAGTGCCACCAAGCCATCGGTCACCTGGACGAAGCCCCGGTCCCAGTCCGGTGGCACGCGCTCACAGATGGCCCCTGCGCAGCGCGCTGCTCGCGCCATGGGCAGGAAGTCATGGCCATCGAAGCGGTCGCCGCTCAAGGTCACGAACCAGTCGCCTGCTTGGAGGCGACGGCTGTCGGTGCTGGCGGGGCCAGCGGGGCCGGGTTGCACCAGCGTGCCTCCCGTGGCCTCTGCAAGCTCGACATCGCGGAAGATCATGAGGTCCTCCTGGCCAAGGCGGCGGCGGCCACTTCGGCATCGTCGAAGGGGTGGCGCACCCCCGCGATCTCCTGGGTGCGCTCGTGTCCCTTTCCGGCGATGAGCACGATGTCGCCGGGCGCAGCACTCCGGATGGCTGCCGCGATGGCCTCGGCCCGGTCGACGATGGCCTGGTGCTCGCCGGAGATTCCGGCCACCAGCTCGGCCAGGATCTGGCCGGGATCCTCGGAGCGCGGGTTGTCGGAGGTGGCGTAGACGCAGTCACTGCCCGCGTCGGCGGCCTGACCCATGAGGGGACGCTTGCCCTTGTCGCGGTCTCCGCCACAGCCCACCACCGTGAGGATGCGGCCGGCTCCGAGGGTGCGCAGGGTCGCGAGCACGCGCTCGAGGGCGTCGGGGGTGTGGGCGTAGTCGACGAGCACGTGGAGACCGTGGGCGTTGGGCACGGCCTCGAGGCGTCCCCGCACCGCACGCTGTCCGGCGAGGCCCGCCAGTGCCTCGTCGAGGGACACGCCCAGGGCGAGGGCACAGCCCAGGGCGCAGAGCGCGTTCTCGACGTTGTGGGTGCCCAGGAGCTGCAGCCGGAAGGGACCACTGCCGAAGGGCGTGTGGACCTGGCCCCGTGCGCCGTCGAGGCCCAAGCTGAGCCCCTCGATCCAGAGGTCGGCTGGCTCCGAGATGCGGACACGCCAGGTGGTGGCGGTCCGGGGCGACAGGGCGGCGATGTCGGCGTGCTCGGCGTTGAGCACAGCGACGCCCGTCGGGTCGACGAGCTCGGTGAAGAGGCGGGCCTTGGCCGCGAAGTAGGCCTCTGGGGTGCCGTGGAAGTCGAGGTGAGCGCGGCCCCATGAGGTGAAGGCCACCACCTGGAAGGGGATGGCACGCACACGCTCCAGGGCCACGCCGTGGCTCGAGACCTCCATGGCC
>JAERSX010000400.1 GCA_016845285.1 Deltaproteobacteria bacterium
GCCATCACCCGCTTGGCGAGGGCCAGGCGGAGGGCGGAGACCCGATCGTCGTCGATGCGCTCGGACAGGCGGGCGAGGGGCGCGGCCCGCATCTCGGGAGGAAGCACAAGCCGGTCGATGAGCTCTGCGGCACGGATGGCCTGGGAGGGTTCCGCGGTGTCGACGACGGTCTCGAGCAACACCAGCGACCGGCTCGGGGCGCGGCCCATGAGCGCCTGGCCCACCACCAGGCGGGCCGCCAGGTCATCGGCGTCCGCGCCCAGACGCCGGGCCGCCAGCTCGATCACATCGGCCTCGTGGGCCAGCTCAGCGATCCCCAGCAACAAGTCCTCAGCGCGGCGATGCACCGCCGGCGCCACGTCGAGGCCGAGGACCACCCGCGCCATGGACGCCGCACCATGCACGTCCCCCTGGGCGCGTTCCTCCGCCCAGTCCATGACCAAGGCCGCCAGGGCGTCACGATCCTCGCCAGCCAGCGCACGGTCCATGCGTGCCAGGGCGGCCGCCGCCCCCGCTTCGTCGTTCCCCTCGGCCGCGAGGAGCTCGGCGCGGGCCCAGTCCTCCCAGGGCGCGCCCGTGGGGATGAGTCGTCGTGCCAGGGCGCCCTGTCCGGAGCGGATCGCCAACATGACGGCCACGCGCCGCGTCTGTTCGTCGTCGGAAGCGCCCAGGACCCGCACGGCCTCGGCCTCTCGACCGACGAGGACGGCGCGCAGCGCCCGCTCCTCTGGAGTAGGGGCGGCGTGGGCAAGGCTCAGCGCGAGCGGCAGCAACAGGAGCATGGGGACCTCTACGGGGTCGGACATCCGACGGTGGCGCCGGTGCGCCAAAAAATCCCACATCGCTGGGGATGCCACCAACTCGGGTCGAACCGCCCGCCCCGTCCGGTCCGCGCACCCTGGCGGCGGGACGTGGGTCCAGCCACCCTCCAACTCCGCAAATGAGGGCTACAATTCGATCGATCCCTGACCCCTGCGCAGAGGCGGCAAGCTTGGTCCCTGTCCTCGACGACCACTTCTCGCTGGCCTACCTCCAGTCCTGGCTCGACGGCCGGGCCCTGCCGCCAGACGTGGACACGCCCCGAGGCGACGTCGACCTGACCTACACCGTCCTCGAGTTCAGCTCCTCGGGATCGTCGGTGATCGAGGGCTCCCTCTCCCTGAGCACGCGGAGCGAGGGCGGCCTGGCCTACGTGGAGGTCACACACGAGTCGCCCCAGTTCTGGAGCCACAGCGTGGTGAGCCAGGCCTCCATCGTGTGCCGGGACGATCTGCAGCTGCGCCCCCTTCGCTGGACCGTCTCTTTCCAGGCGCACGGCGGGAGCGCCCCCATCGAGGGGACCGCAGGCACCGCTCGCGGCTGGATCACCGGCGACACCCTGCATCACGACAGCGTCGACCGCAGCGAGGTCGCCCTGGCCACCGACGTGCCGGTCACCAGCAGCTGGACCCTGCTCCTCTCGCTGCCCCGGCTGGTCGCAGCAGGCACCCAGCGCACCGCCTTCACCCTCCTCGAAGAGCTCCAGCTGGTGCGCCCCGCCCAGGTCCTCGAGTCCTTCGGACGCCTGCGCCTGCAGACCACAGCGGGCGAGCGCACCCTGTCGGGCTGGAGACACTGGGGCACCGGCACGCCACCCATCCACTACTGGACCACCCCCACCGGCTGGCCGCTCCTCGTCTGTGGTCTGCGCCGCTGCCTGGTGGCACGCAGCCTGTCCATCACCCCTTCCGCGGCTGGAGGCTGAGCCTTGTCTGGTCCCTCCATCTCTCGCCGACGCCTCTTTCAAGGCACCACCGCCGCCGGCGCCCTCGGCGCTGCAGGCTTCCATGGCGCACGTGCGAGCACCTCATCGGCACCCAACATCCTGCTGATCATCACCGACCAGCAGAGCGGGCGCACCGTGGGGCCCCACCGCCTCACCGACTGTCACACCCCCGGCTTCGATCGGCTCATCTCCCAGGGCGTGAGCTTCACCCAGTCCTACTGCAGCGACCCGAGCTGTGTGCCCGGCCGCGCGGGCCTGTTCACCGGGCGGGCCAGCAACGAGCACGGCGCCCTCATCAACCCGCTGCCCCTCGAGGACGACATCGACGACCTCGGCACCTGGCTGTCCACCTACAGCGACTACGACGTCATCTACATGGGCAAGTGGCACATCCCAGGGCGCAAGGTCACCCGGGCCTTCGACCTGCAGGCCTACTACTCCACCGCCGGCGAGAACTGTGACCCCGCGCTGGTGCGCGCCTTCGAAGGCTTCCTCCAGAACCGCAGCCCAGACACGCCCTTCTTCTTGGTCTTGAGCCTCTACAACCCCCACGACGTGGTCCACCTCGTGGACGACTTCGACTCGGGCATCGACGTCGAGCAGTACGGCGTGCCCTTCGACCAGCTCCCCCAGCTGCCGCCCAACTTCCGCTTCCCAGAGGGCGAGCCAGCGCTGGTGGAGCGCCTGCTCCGCAGCAAGTACCACGAGGGCTTCTGGCCGCGGGACAAGTGGCGGCTGTACCGGTGGTGGTACGACCGACAGCTCGAGGCCGTCGACGGCGCCGTCGACCGGGTGCTCGACCTGCTCTGGAATTCAGCCTTCGGTGCGCGCACCGCCGTGCTCCTCACCTCAGACCACGGCGACTCCCTCGGCGAGCACATGCTCGCCAACAAGGAGGCCCTCTACGAGGCGGCCGCCCAGGTGCCCATGCTGGCCGCCTGGCCCGGCACCTGGGCACCGCGGGGCCTCGACGATCGGCACCTCGTGAGCGGCCTCGACGTCTTCCCCACCGTGTGCGAGCTGGCGGGCATCGGCACCCCCGAGTCCATGCGCGGGCGCAGCATGGTGCCCCTGCTCGACGGCTCGGCCACGGAGTGGCGCACCTCGCTGCAGATCCAGTCCGAGGTGGAGGGACGGGCCATCCGCCCCGACACCTACACGTACATCTCCTACCAAGACGATGCCGCCGAGCAGCTCTTCGATCTGCGGGCCCACCCCTGGGAGCTGAACAACCTCGCCCAAGACAGCGCCTACACCTCGGTCCTCGAAGAGCACCGCGCCCTCCAGGAAGACCACGAGGCCGTGCTGGAGCCGACGGCCCTGAGCCTGGAGGGCTACGACAGCGCCCACGCCGAGGCCTCCGGGTGAGAGTCGCCCTCGCCATCGCCCTCTTCGTGGGCTGCCAGACCCCGCCCCCGGCGGGGGAGACGACCACCACGACGCACCCCGAGGATGCCGACGACGCCGACGGAGACGGGCTCGACGTCGACCACGACTGCGACGACGCCGACCCGGAGGTGGGCCCCCCGACCCTGGTCTTCCTGGACTTCGACGGCGACGGGTACGGCAACCCGCAGGTCACCGATGTGGTCTGCGAGATCTGGTCGGGCTGGGTCCTGACCAACGACGACTGCGACGACCAGGACCCCGCCGTCCACCCCGAGGCCGCCGAGGCCTGCAACGGCATCGACGACGACTGCGACGGGCTCGTCGACGGCGAGGACGAGCTGGACCTCCCAGACGCCGAGCTCTACGTGGACGAGGATGGCGACGGCTACGGTGACGGGGATGCCCTCGCCGCCTGCGAGGGCGCAGGCTTCTCGGCTACCGATGGAGACTGCGACGACGGCGACGCCGAGGTGAACCCCGAGGCCCTCGAGCTCTGCGGGACCGAGGTGGACGAGGACTGCAGCGGCGAAGCAGAGGTCTGCACCCTCGGTGAGACGGTCACCTCGGCAGATGCCTCGGCCGTGTGGTCTTCGACACCTGGTGAGGGGCTGGGGAGCGTGCTCGGAGCGGCCGGCGACCTCGACGGCGACGGCCTCCTCGAGCTGGCCCTGGCGCTACCTCAGGGCGGCGAGGCCGCTGCCGGTCGCCTCGCCCTCGTCTCGGGATGGACGGCCCTGGCTGGCGGCGCGGTGCCCGAGGACACCGGGTGGCACGGCACCCAGGCCTACGCACGGGCGGCCATCTCCGTCGATCTGGGGCAGGATCTGGATGGCGACGGCCTCACCGAGCTGGTCATGGGCGCCGACGGCTCCGAGCAGGTGGCGGTGACCTGGGGACACGCGGAGCTCGCCCAGGAGCACCGGGCCATGGACGAGGCGGACCTGCTGGTCTGGGGCGACCACGGCGAGGACTTCGGCAGCGCGGTGGCCGCGACGGGAGACTTCACCAATGACGGTCACGCCGACCTGGTCTTGGGCGCCGGCTACGGACCCGACGGTGGGGGGGCGATCTGGCTCG
>JAERSX010000401.1 GCA_016845285.1 Deltaproteobacteria bacterium
CTGCTGTGGGTCCACGGCGAGCGGTTGCTCGGCGAGGGACACCGCTTGGGTACCTGGCAGGCCGAGATCGAGCCCCTCTGGCGACTGAACCCCTGGAAGGGGGTCGACGTGGCGAGCTTCGTGGTGCCGGGGCGGCAGGACGTGGGCGACGCCCTGGTGCGCACCCACCCGGGCTACCTGGGGCTCGTGGCCCTCGGCCTGGCCCTCGTCGGCGGGTGGAGTCGCTGGTGGCTTGTGCTGGCGGTGTGCGTGGTGGTAGCGCCCGGTCCGAGCCTCGGCTTGTTTGGCACGCCGATCGTCGAAAACCCCGTGCTCTCCGCACTGAAGTGGGTGCCAGGTGGCGACCTGCTCAACCACCACGGGCGGGTCTTGATCTTGGGCGCGGTGGCCCTGGCCGTGCTTGCGGCGCGGGGAGCGGCGGCTCTGAAGGGGCGGGCGCCGGTGTGGCTGCTCGCCGGCGCGGTCGTCGTGGACTTTGCCCTGCTGTCGCCGCTGCCCCTGCCCCTGGCCACGGTTCCGCTCTCGCCCCAGGGCTCGCTCGAGTGGTGCGATGGCGCCGAGCAGGCCTGCGCCGATCTCGACGATCTCTCGCCCGGCACCATGCTGGTCTTGCCTCTGGCGGGCCCCGGTGTGCACTTCCAGCGCCCGCTGCTCGACCAGCGCCTGCACGGTCGCCCGCTGCTCCTCGACCCGAACCGGCCGGGGCTGCCAGGCGGGCTCCGGAAGACGCCGGTCGGGCGCTGGCTCGGTGGCCTGGCCTTCGGTACCGGTGCGCCCGAGGGGCCCATCGAGATTCCTGAGCCCGTTGCAGTGCTGCTGGTGCTCGAGCCCTACGTCGACGAGGCGGAGGTGGTGTTGGGCTCGCCGGACCTCGTCTTCCAGCCTGGGCAGGCGGGGGGGAGCGCGGTGTGGGATGTGGCCGCGCGGCGGGTGGCGCGCGACGTGGAGTAGGCTCAGCGCGTGATCGACGACGAACGCCTGCGCTGGATCCTGAACCTGCTCGTGGAGAGAGAGCTGCTCCAAGAGGGGCACCGGCAAGACGTGGAAAACCGCGGCCGCGATCAGGCTCGGCACATCCTGCTCGACAAGCGGGCCGAGCTGCGCCGCCTCCTCGGACGGCAGCGCGTGGCGTACCGGGTCACCGAGGCCGAGCTCATCGCGAGCTTCCGCTTCAAGCGACGGGACCAGCCCGAAGACCTCCTCGACGAGGAGGCCATCACCCGCACCATCGCTGGTGAGATGGGCCTGCCCTACGTCCATCTCGACCCGCTCCAGCTCGACTACAAGCTGGTCACCGAGACCTTTGGTGGGCCCTTCGCCGAGCGCCACCTCGTGCTGGCCATCGACGACAAGCCGAATTCGCTGACGCTGGCGGTGGCCGACCCCTGGGACACCGAGCTCCTCGACAGCATCGCCCGGGTCAAGGGCAAGGTCGTGCGCCCGGTGCTGGCCCAGAAGACGCAGATCCTCCAGGTCATCATCGAGTTCCACGGCTTCCGGCGCAGCATGCGCGCCGCCGAGAAGGAGTTCGCCAGCGACCTGCCCGATCTCAGCAACCTGGAGCAGCTCTACGAGCTTCAGGAGACCGGCGACATCGACGCCAGCGATCAGCCCATCGTTCGCGCTGTCTGGTACCTGCTCAACTACGCCCTCGATCAGGGGGCCAGCGACATCCACGTGGAGCCCAAGCGGGAGGAGAGCTGGGTGCGCATGCGCATCGACGGTGTGCTCCACCGCATCCACCGGCTGCCCAAGACCGTGCACAGCGCCGTGGTCTCGCGGATCAAGATGCTGGCGCGCCTCGACATCGCCGAGCGGCGGCGTCCCCAGGACGGCCGCTTCAAGACCGGTCACAAGAACCAGGAAGTCGAGATGCGTGTCTCGACGGTGCCCACCGCGTTCGGCGAGAAGCTGGTCATCCGGATCTTCGACCCGGGTGTGCTGCGTCAGGACCTCGACCACCTGGGCTTCTACCCCCGCGAGCTGCAGACCTACCGGCGCATGCTCCACACCAAGAACGGGCTCACGCTCGTGGTGGGGCCCACGGGCTCGGGCAAGACCACCACGCTGTACAGCTCGCTGCACCACATCAACTCGCCTCGCGTGAACATCGTCACCCTCGAAGACCCCATCGAGAACGTGCACGAGGCCTTCAACCAGATCGCCATGCAGCCCAAGATCGGCGTCACCTTCGGCACGGCGCTCAAGACCGTGCTGCGTCAGGACCCCGACATCGTGATGGTGGGCGAGATCCGCGACGCGGAGACAGCACAGCAGGCGGTCCAGGCTGCACTCACGGGCCACCAGGTCATCAGCACGGTGCACACCGGCGAGGCCTCGACGGCGATCACCCGGATGCTCGACCTGGGTGTGCTGCCCTTCCTGCTGAGCTCGGTGCTGGTCGGGGTGGTGGCCCAGCGCCTGGTGCGACGGATCTGCCAGCACTGCACCGTGGACGCCGTGCTCACCGAGGAGCAGATCCTGGCCTTGCGCATCCACGGCGCCCGCGGCCGGCGGCTCAAGGTGCGCCACGGGGAGGGCTGCGTCCGCTGCCGTCACACCGGCTACAAGGGCCGCACGGGTCTCTTCGAGGTCATGCCCATCACGCCGCGCATCGTGCGCCTCATCGACGAACGTGCGGCCTCCCAGGACATCAAGCGCGAGGCGCTGAACGACGGCATGCTCACCCTGCGTGAGTACGGCATCAAGAAGATCGCCCAGGGCGAGACCACCTTCGAGGAGGTGGTTGCGCTCACCGATGAGGTCCAGGTGTACGGATGAGGGTCTTGGTCTTGTTGTTGGCGGGATGCGTCGGGCAGACGGAGGTCCAGGTCTTCGAGAACCCGGAGCAGACGCCGTTCACCCAGGCGCTCCTCGACTGCGAGGGCGATGGCGGTGGACCAGCGTGCCTCGAGGCGGCACGCATCATGGCGGTGGGTGAGGGCACCGAGGCCGATCCTGCCGGGGCCTGTGGCTACTACGGCCGAGCCTGCGACGGCGGTCAGACCGAAGGCTGCCGGGAGCAGGCTCGCTGTCTGGAGCTGGGCACGGTGGAAGCTGCCAACCCCGCGGCAGCCCGAGACCTGTACCTGGTGGCCTGCGGGCGCGGTGACCGCCCAGCCTGTGAGGCTGTCTTCGACATCTTGGAGAAGGGCCGCGAGGGCTTGCCGCCCGATCCCGACGGCGCCCGCAACCTGCTGGAGCAGGGCTGCAAGGCGGGAGACGCCGAGGCCTGCTCTCGGTTGGAGCCGCCGGCCGAGCCGTAGCTTCTCAGCCGATGTCCTTGTTCTTGGTGAAGCGGAAGAGGTCCTTCAAGACCCCGAAGCCACCGGACTGGTCCTTGCCGACGAGATGCTCGAGCTCGCCGTTGTCGAGGAGCACGGCGCCACACGACGGGCAGACCTCGATCTCGATGCCCTTGAAGACCTCGGTGTTCATCTCGGTGCCGCACTTGCCACAACGGAAGTGGTGCTTGGCCTTGAGGTCGTCGGCTGCCTGCTGAGCCTTCTTTTCATCCATCTTGGCCTTGAGCTTCGCGAGCTGCTCGGCCTCCTGCTTCTTGAAGTACTCGTCTTCCAGGTTCACGCCGTCTTTGGACATCGATGCCTCCAGGGCGGAGAGCCTAGCCCCCCCACCGGTCCCGTTCAAGGGGCCATCGGCAAGCGGCGGTCGACCTGCCGCTCAGAGCTCCAGGAGCTGCCCGCCCAGCTGCTCGGCGATGGAGTCCACCAGCTCGAAGGCGGTGTCCCAGATGGCCTCGTTGTCGGCCCACTCTCCCTCCAGCGAGAGCACGATTCCTTCGCCAGACAGGTCGTAGAAGCTCAGCTCGACGATGGACTCCTCGCCGGTCTCGGGGTTCGGCGGCAGGGTCAGCCAGGCACTCACACTGCCCGGCTCGTCGCGCTCGACTCTCAGACTCAGCTCGCCCATGGACGCGGCCAGGGGTGTCAGCGCCTCGGTGACGCGGCCGGCGCGCAGGCCGACCCAGGGCAGGCGCCAGGTGGCTTCCCAGGACATGGGGACCTCCAGAG
>JAERSX010000402.1 GCA_016845285.1 Deltaproteobacteria bacterium
CAACGCCACCTCCGAAGAGATGACCGAGGGCGTGTGGGCCATCGACTCCTACGAGGGCACCTACTACGAGACCATCACCGGCTGGGGCCTGCCCGTGGCCAACTGGTCCATCGACAACCAGTACCTGTACCTGGTGGAGAGCCAGACCTCGGCCGTCAGCCATGACCCCGAGTCCTACGACACCAGCTTCGAGGTCTCCGTGGGCATGAACGACTCGGCCTACACGGGCTCCTGGTACGAAGTCGGTGGCGGCGACTACTTCCTCGAAGGTCCGTTCTGGATCGACGTCGCGTCTGTGGCCATCTACGAGTACATCGGCGTCGACTACGCGACCTACTGCGATGCCTGGGTCGAGCCCGTCCCCCACAGCTTCGTGGGCAGCCTCGAGCTGACTGTGGACGCCACGGCCCAGACCGTGTCGGGCGAGTCGCAGATGAGCAGCAACCGCACCGTGCTGGCCGCCAGCGACGTGAACACGCAGAGCGTGAGCGGCGAAGATGCCTGCCAGATCACCTACATCGACGCGGTCATCGACCAGCTCGGCTACGGCGACACCCTCGGCATCCTCGACGAGACCTTCGAGACCACGCTCACTGAGCTGGAAGACACCTACGAGGACGCCCTCGAGGCCAACATCGTGGACTTCTGCTCGGCTGGCTGAGCCGAGCGCGCCGCCCACTCAGTAGACGTTGTACTTCTTGCGCAGGGCCGCGTGCTCTGCGGCGTTGCGCGATGGGTGGATGTTTCCCTGCGCGTCGTGCAGGTAGTACCAGTACTCGCTGCCCTCTGGCGCCAGCGCGGCCTCCAGGCTCGGGAGGCTCGGGCTCCCCACGGGGGTAGGCGGGAGACCCTGGCGCAGGCGGGTGTTGTAGGGGTCGTCTGGGTCCCGGAGTGCCTTGAGCAGGCCCGGTCGATCGTTCCAGTCCTCGAGCTTGTAGTGGCTCGTGGCGTCGATGCCGAGGTTCCAGTTGTTGTCGAGGCGCTTCCAGATGACCCCCGCCACGAGGTTGCGGTTGGCCGGGCGCGGCTCCTCCCGCTCGAGCATGCTGGCGACGATGACGATCTCGTCGAAGGTCCGAGTGGTGAAGTCATCTTGGTGGGGCGTGTAGAAGCGCTCGCCCAGCAGGTCGAGCTGCCGCTGAACGAAGCCCGAGGTGTCCCAGCGATCTGGCACCACCATGTAGGTCTCGGGGAAGAGGTAGCCTTCCAGTGAGTCCTCGGGCAGCGGGAACGACGCGTTGAACTGGCCGGGGTTGGCGGCCAAGGCGGCGTACTCACCAGGTTGTGTCCAGCCCTTCTCGGCCAGGGCTGCGTCGATCTCGCGGATGCGCCAGCCCTCGACCACGGTGAAGGGCACATCCTCGGGCAGGGGCGCCCCGCAGACCACACCGAGGATCTCGGTGGCGCTGAGGCTCGGGTTGAGCTCGTGGCGCCCGGCCTTGAGGCAGCCCCCTTCCTTGGTGAGCTTCACGTACATGGTGAAGTCACCGGCAGATCCGATGACGCCGGCCTCTTCGAGGATGGGACCGAGACTTCGGGGCGAGGTGCCCGGCGGCACGGTGATCACACGCGGCGCGGTGTCGCTGGGGTCGTGGGCGGCGCCGTAGTGATCGGCGAACATGCTGCAGCTGGCGAGGAACAGGAGAATCACGGAGCCTCCGAGGCGGCCGCCTAACCATTACGCAGCCGTCGATTGCAGCCACGAGGACGAGGGGTGGGACTCAAGCCTCTATTTCGGGCTCTTGGAGGCTCTGGCCGTCGGCCATGGCCTGGGCAGCCTGACGGGCCACCTCGAAGAACCAGGCAGCGCCTGTGGCCATGGCCGCCTCGTCGAAGTCGAAGCGGCTCGAGTGAGCGGGGAAGCTCTCCCGCCCAGGCACCCTGGCGCCGAAGCGGATGTAGCAGCCGGGGACTCGCTCCAAGAAGAAGGCGAAGTCCTCACCGCCCATGTTGGCGTTTCGCAGCGGACAGACCTGTGGGGCCCCCACCACGTTGAGTGCGGCCTCGCGAGCCAGTGCTGTGACGAGCGGCTGGTTGCAGAGGGCGGGCGTGCCGGGTCGGATCTCGACCTCCACCTCGGCCTGGTGAAGGGCTGCCACGGACTCCGCGATGCGGCGGATGGAGCGCCGGAGGTGTTGGCGGACGTGGTCGTCCTGGGCACGGATGGTCCCCTCGAGGGTGGCCCGCCCGGCGATGACGTTGGGGGCGGCGCCAGCGGAGAAGCGGCCCACGGTGACCACGCTGGGATGGGAGGGGTCGACCTCCCGGCTCACGATGGTCTGGATCGACATGACCATGAGGCTGCCCACCACGATGGCGTCGACGCTGTCGTGAGGGCGGGCGCCGTGGGCGTCTTGGCCACGGATCTCGATGTGGAAGGTGTCGGTGCTGGCGTTGACCGCTCCGTCGGTGACCACCAGGGTGCCGGCGTTGTAGCGGCGATCGACGTGCCCACCGAAGGCGCAGCCCACACCGTCGAGCACGCCCTCGGCGATCATGGCGTGGGCACCGGCGCCCTTCTCCTCGGCGGGCTGCCAGATCAGTCGGACCGGGGCGGGCAGGGGACCGGCCTCGACGAGCAGACGGGCGGCACCCAGGAGCATGGAGGTGTGTCCGTCGTGTCCGCACGCATGCATGACGCCCGGCGTCGTGCTGGCAAAGGACAGGCCCGTCTCCTCGAACACGGGCAGGGCATCGGTGTCGGCGCGGAGCATGACGGCGGGAACCCCAGCGGGGCCGGGCAGATCGGCGACCACGCCTGTGCCGGCCACGCCGGTGCGGTGGGCGATGCCGAGGGCTGTGAGTTCCTCGGCGATGGCGGCCATGGTGCGGTGCTCACCCCACGAGAGCTCGGGGTGCTGGTGGATGTCACGGCGAATGGTCACCATGCGGTCGTAGACCCTCTCAGGAACGAGCTTCACCGTGGCGTCCTCCGTCTCGGAGATACGCGGAGGGCCTCGACTTGTCAAGGGTATGTCTGGTCTACAGCGCTCCGACCGACTCACGGCACGGGCGACGAGCTCGGCGGTGGGCGTTCTGGCCCTGTTCGAGCTGCGGGGACCGGGGTAGAGGCCGTCATGCCGCGATTCAATCCCCTACTCGACAACCTCGCCACCTAC
Organism: Deltaproteobacteria bacterium; assembly: GCA_016845285.1. GTDB lineage: Bacteria > Myxococcota_A > UBA796 > UBA796 > UBA2385 > BH17. Next base: position 3,120 of record JAERSX010000402.1, read on the forward strand.
CCTGCCGTCCGTCTGGAGGAGCTCAAGGCCGAGGTCATCGCCTCGGGCAAGAAGCTCTACGACTTCAGCGTGGGCGATCCCAAGGAGCCCACGCCGAGCTTCGTGCGGGAGGCCCTGGTCGGTGCGGTGAGCGACCGCTGTCCGTACCCCACGGTGGCGGGCCGTCAGGGTGTACGGGACGCCATCAGCGCCTACTACAAGCGCCGCTTCGGGGTCGAGCTCGACCCGGCCACGCAGATCATCCCCACAGCTGGCAGCAAGGAGGCGGTGTTCCACACTCCGCTCCTGGTCATCGATCCCGCAGCATCCGACAAGCTCGTCATCGCACCAGACCCCGGCTACCCGGCCTACCAGCGCGGCGCGCTCTTCGCGGGCGGTGAGTTCCACGCCCACATCCTCACGGGCGACTACCTGTTCCGCCCCTGGGAGCTGCCTGAAGACCTGCTTCGGCGCTGCCGCATGATGTGGCTGAACTCGCCACACAACCCCTCGGGTGCCGTCTCCCCCCTGGAGCACCTCGAGCGGTCCGTCGCGTTGGCTCAGGAATACGACTTCCTGCTCATCAACGACGAGACCTACGCCGACGTCTACCACACCGATCCGCCCCACTCGCTGCTCCAGGCCGGCCTCGACAACGTGCTGGTGCTGCACTCGCTCTCCAAGCGCTCGGGCATGACGGGTCACCGCTCTGGCTTTCTCGCTGGAGACCCCGCGCTCATCGCCCGCCTCAAGCGCTTTCGCGCCAACCCGGGCTGCGTGCCCCAGGACTTCGTCAATGCCGCCGCCGAGGTGGCCTGGGCAGATGACGCCCACGTGGCTGAGCGCCGCGCCGCCTTCGGTGCCAAGCGACAGCTCTTCCTCGACTTCTTCGAGGAGATCGGTGTGGACGTGGTGGCCAGCGAGGCCACCATCTACCTCTGGCTCAAGGCCCCGGACGGCATGGACGATCAGGACTACGCCGCGGCATTGCTCGACCAGGGCATCGTGGTGAGTCCCGGTCGCATCTACGGTGTGGCGGGCGGTGGCATCGGGTATGTGCGCCTGGCTCTGGTGCCCGACATGGACCAGTGTCGCGAGGCCATCGCCCACTGGCGCGCCCAGTGCACCTGAGGGACTCCCACGAGGACGGCCCGACGGAATAGGCTGCAGGCGCCCCCGGCCAGCGCGCCGGACCCTGGAGCTCTGCCATGGAACACGCCGATCTGCGCGCCCGCATCGAGGCCTCCTTCGAGAGCGGTGAGCTCGACAAGGACGCGGTCTTCGCCACCCTCGACCTCCTGGACCGCGGAGCGCTTCGCGTGGCCAGCCCCCCGGATGGGGACGATCCCGAGGGCGAGTGGGTGGTCCACACATGGCTCAAGAAGGCCATCCTGCTGTGCTTTCGGGCCTACGGCATGGAGGTCCACCAGGTGGGCCCCTATGAGTTCCACGACAAGATCCCCTTGAAGCGTGACCTCGCGGCCCAGGGTGTCCGCCTCGTGCCTCCGGGGCACATCCGCTTCGGTGCGCACGTCGAGCCCGGCTGTGTGGTCATGCCCGGCTACGTCAACATCGGCGCCTTCGTGGGTTCTGGCTCCATGGTCGACACCTGGGCGACCGTGGGCTCTTGCGCTCAGATCGGCCGGAGTGTGCACCTGTCGGGTGGTGTGGGCATCGGCGGTGTGCTCGAGCCACCCGGTGC
>JAERSX010000403.1 GCA_016845285.1 Deltaproteobacteria bacterium
TACGACGAGCACGAGGGCACCGACTTCGATCTGGACGGTGGCTTCGAGGCGATGGACGCCGGCAGCGCCACGGTCTTGTCTGCGGCGGACGGCTGGGTGATCAAGGTGGTGGATGAGCACTACGATCGGTGTCGCCTGGACAGCGCGACCTGGGAGATCGACTGCGACGGAAACCCGGTGATCTCCAACGTGGTCACCCTGGAGCATCCCGGCGGATGGGTGACCCGGTACAAGCACCTGGCCCAGGACTCGTCGCTCGTCGAGGTGGGCCAGACGGTGGCGCGCGGGACCCCCCTGGCCCTCATCGGGTCCAGCGGTTGGTCCACCGCACCGCACCTCCACCTCGAGGTCCAGGACGCAGAGGGGACCTTCCATGATCCCTTCGCTGGCCCCTACTCCAGCGACACCACGCTGTGGTGTGAGCAGGACGGACCCGGGCGTCTTCCAGGTGACTGCTGAGGGCCTCTACCGGTCCGCTCCTCAGTTGCCGTAGCCCTCGATCTGGTCGTCCATCCACGCGAGGCGCTGGGGGATCCACGCCCGCACGATCTCGTCCTCCTGTTCGTAGCTCTCGACCGTGTAGAGGTAGGAGCCGAAGGCGATGTCCTCGATGGGCCATCGATCGAAGTTTCGCTCGATGGCGTCGCCCATGGTGGCCTGGTAGCCGTCGATGTGGGCGGTGATGGCCTCTTCGGCGAGGGGGCCGGCGCGAAGCTCGGCCCAACGAGCCACCAGTGCATCGTGGAACTCGGGATCGTCGGCCATGGCGTCGATCATGGAGGGCCGGTAGGCCAGCCAGGACGCCGGGTTCTCGTTGTCGTTGTAGCTGGGCTGCCCCAGGCTCAGGTCGAGGTCCCAGGGCACCCAGTGCACGGTGCCGCCGGCCTCCTTGTAGAGGTGCAGGCTCAGGTAGAAGGCGTCGTTGTTCTTGACGAACTCCTCGAGGATCACGAGGTCGACGCTGCTGGCCAGATCGACGTGCTCGAAGATGTCGCCGCTACCGAAGACCGCGGCCTCCCAGCTCGCCAGGAAGGCGCGCACACCGGCCAGCACGTCGGCGCTGGCCGAGTCCTGACGGGGGTACAGCAGCTTGAAGGTGCCGTGAGCCATCGACAGGTCGTAGATCCCGCCCTCGTCGTCTTGCTTGAGCACCCAGGTGCTGCCGGTGCCGTCGTCCTCGGGGAGCACGATGCGGTCGTCGTCCCGCTTCACCCGCTCGACGAGGCCATAGACGCCGCGGTACTGCCCGTTGAGCTCCAGCTCGCAGAAGCGATGTTCGGGTGCCCAGCGGAGCCCGGCCTCGCCGGTCTGACCGAAGGCTCGGTAGAGGTCATAGGCCAGCGCATCGCGAAACAGCGATCGGTCGTAGTAGAGGCCGTCGAGGACCCAGTCGGACTCGGCTCCCATGCCGAAGAGGTTGGTTGGCTGCTCGTTGTCTTCGGCGTCGCGTAGCTCGACGGCGTACCCGGGCTTGGGGGCGCTCGACGAGGAACGACCTCGGGTCTCGACCCCCGCGTGTCCGTCGTAGGCGGTCTCCCCATCGGCCGAGACCGTCAACGCACAGAGGATCTTGTCCTCGCTGGGGATGGACTCGTCGCACTCCAGCACCACCTGACACAGTGGCACGACGCCGTCGTCGTCAGCGCCCCCTCCCGGAACCGTCTCCACCGCGGTGTCGACGCCGACCTGAGCTCCGGTGTCATCATCACTCAGACCAGTCTCTGTCTCAGGTGTCGCGGGCGTCTGCTCCACGGGTGGACGGCAGGCAGTCAGGAGAAGGAGGCACACCGTGGTCGAGTGGTTCACTGCGCCACGATAGGCCAGTGAGGGCAGGAGAGGACAGCATGCGGGTGGTCATCCCAGGGGGCACCGGGCACGTGGGACAGGTGCTCCGCGCGGCCTGGGAGGACGCGGGCCACGACGTGGTGGTGCTCAGCCGTCGGCCGGCCACGGCAGGGCGGCTCACCTGGGATGGCTGCACCCTGGGCGACTGGGCGGCCGCCATCGACGGCGCCGACGTGGTGGTGAACCTGGCCGGACGCACGGTCGACTGCCGCTACACCGAGGAGAACCTTCGCCAGATGATGAGCTCGAGGGTTCTGTCCACCCGGGTCATCGGCGAGGCCATCGCCGCAGCGCGCCGGCCGCCCTCGGTGTGGCTGCAGATGAGCACCGCCACCATCTACGCTCACCGCACCGATGCCCCCAACGACGAGGCCGCCGGTCTCATCGGTGGCGACGAGCCCGACGTGCCCGCGTACTGGGCGCGATCCATCGACATCGCGAAGGCGTGGGAGCAGACGCTGGCGGAAGCCGTCACGCCCCGGACCCGCAAGGTGGCGCTGCGCACCGCCATGGTGATGAGTCCGGTGAAGGGCTCGGTCTTCGATGTGCTCTCCGGCATGGTCCGGTGGGGTCTCGGGGGGCCCATTGGCGGTGGTGATCAACGGGTGTCGTGGATCCATGAGGCCGACTTCGTGGCCGCTCTGGAATTCCTCATCTCCCGCGACGACCTCGAGGGCGCCGTGAACCTCGCGGCGCCGGGCCCCGTGGTTCAACGGGTCTTCATGGAGGAGCTTCGCGCGGTCTGGGGCGTGGGGGTCGGCCTGCCTGCGACCCGTTGGATGGCCGAGGTGGGGGCCTGGGTGATGCGCACCGACACCGAGCTCGTGCTCAAGAGCCGCTACGTGGTGCCAGGTCGCCTCCTCGAAGCTGGCTTCACCTTCGAGTACCCGACGTGGCCCCTGGCCGCCGAGGCTCTGGTCGAGGCGCGCAAGGCCCGCTGATTGGCAGGGGGAAAACAGAGATGGCCGTGGCATCCAGCCGGCCTGTGGGCTCGGGGTGGGGGGCGTAGGCCTCGGCTGTGCTGGTGCCGATGACGTGTGAGGCGTGTCTGGATTCGCAACCCGGGGCTGCGCCTCGGCGGATCTGCAGATAATGAATGAGCATTCATTCATTGAGGGCGCTGCGACGCCCCGTCGTGGAGATCCAGTGCTCGGCTACCGCTCCCCTCTTTCCGACATCCGCTTCAACCTCGAGGTCTTCGACTACCAGCGTGTCGTAAACGAGATCGAGGACTTCGAGGACTTCGACCTCGACATGAGCATGGAGCTGCTGAGCGAGTACGCGCGCTTCTGCGAGACGGAGCTGGCACCCCTCAACCAGAAGGGTGATCAGATCGGCCTGAAGTTCAACGCCGAAGACGCCTCGGTCACCACGCCGCCGGGCTTCAAGGAGGCGTACGACGCCTTCGTCGGCAACGGCTACTCGAGCCTGTCGCACCCCGCCGAGTTCGACGGAGGCGGAGGTCCGGCGACCCTGGCCATCGCGGCGACCGAGATCCTGATCGCCACCAACAAGAGCTTCTCGATGTGTCCCGGTCTGACCAACGGCCTCATCGACGCGCTGGCGGCCCACGGCACCGATGAGCTGAAGGCGCGCTTCATGCCGAAGTTCGTGAGCGGTGAGTGGGCGGGCACCATGTGCCTCACCGAGCCCCAGTGCGGCACAGATCTCGGCCTCATGACCACCCGGGCCGTGCCTCACGGAGACCACTACAAGCTCACGGGCAACAAGATCTGGATCACCTTCGGTGAGCACGACATCACCGAGAACATCGTCCACCTCGTCCTCGCGCGTATGCCGGACGCACCGGCTGGCATTCGCGGCATCAGCGTCTTCCTGGTGCCCAAGTTCCTCGACGATGGAACCCGCAACGGCGTGACCTGTGGTGGTCTCGAGCACAAGATGGGCATCCACGCCTCGCCCACCTGCGTCATCAACCTCGATGGTGCCGAGGGATGGCTCGTGGGCACCCCTCACAAGGGCATGCGCACCATGTTCGTCATGATGAACGCGGCCCGCCTGAATGTGGGCATCGAGGGGCTGGCGCTCTCCGATGCGGCCTACCAGGCGGCCCTCGCCTTCGCCAAGGATCGGAAGCAGAGCCGCTCTCTCAACCCGTCGCGCAACGATCGGGACGACAAGGCCGACAACATCCTGGTCCACCCCGATGTGCGGCGCATGCTGCTCAACGTGAAGTCCACCAACGAGGCGCTCCGCGGTCTCGTGGCCTGGATCTCGGTGAACTACGACCTCATGCACCACCACCCCGACGAGGCGGTGAGGGAGGAGGCCGGCGACCTCGTGGCGCTGCTCACCCCCGTCATCAAGAGCTACGGCTCGGAGCGGGGCTTCCAGAACGTCAGCGAGGCGCTCCAGGTCACCGGCGGTGCCGGCTACACCACCGACTGGCCCATCGAGCAGTACCTCCGCGATGTGCGCATCGCCATGGTCTACGAGGGCACCAACCACATCCAGGCCCTCGACCTCGTCGGCCGCAAGCTGCCCATGAAGAACGGCCGCCTGCTCCAGGGCTTCGCCGCCAAGCTCACCGGGCTCATCCAGGAGTGCGGCGAGATCGAGGCGCTCGCACCCTTCGCGGCCGCACTGGGTCGGGAGGCAGGACGGCTCACCAAGGTGACCATGGAGCTGTCCAGCCGTGCCATGCAGGACCGGGAGGTCGTGGGTGCTGTGGCCAGCAACTACCTCAACGAGTTCGCCCTGGTGACCCTCGGCTACGTGTGGCTGCGCCAGCTCCGCCACCTCAACGACCACGAGGACAGCCCCACGAAGCGGAGCAAGTTCCAGACGGGGCGCTACTTCTTCGAGATGGTGCTGCCCGAGGCGCGCCACTTCGCCATCCTCGCCAGCGTGGGCAAGGAGTGCATGATGGACATCGAGGTCGACCTGCTCTGAGGCGTCGCCTCAGTGGGGGCGCGCCTACCCGGCGCGACGTGCCCAGGCGAGCATGCCCTCGATGTTGGCCTTGACCATCTTGGGAGCGCTGGCGTCGGCGCCCTTCGTCATGGCTGCGAACTTGAGGCGGCCCACGTCGCTCTTTCGGGGACATGAGCTGAGCGCGTAGCCCACGGCGTCTCCGCGCAGGAGCCAGGCACCCTCGTTGTACTCGAAGCGGGCGCCGCGCTTGGGGTCGAGGCGGTTGGTCTCGGCGTCGAGGGTGCTCCAGGCGATGACACGCCATCCGTCACGCTCGCCGAAGTCCTCGAGGGCGAGCTCCATCTGCACCTCGCCCAGCACGGGGATCTTGATGCGCTGGTAGAAGTGCACACCCTTGGGTGGGGTGTAGCGAGGGTCGGCGACGGTCCGACTCTCCACCACGAAGTCGATGTTGCTGCGGTAGGCCGCCACATCGAGGATGCGGCCCGCCACGCTGTCCACGTTCACACCGGGCACCGGCAGGATCCCGACGCCTTCACCCGTGGGCCGTGAGCCGTGGCGCCAGCTCTTGAAGGCGAAGCTGCGTCCCTGCGGTGGCAGGTTGCGGAAGAGGCGATCGAGGAAGGCGGCGGTGGCGTTCATGGCAGCTCCGAGGCGGGCCGAATCCTACCGTCAAGGTGTCTGGCGAGAACAAACTAGAACTCGTTCTAGTTTGTTCTTGCTAGAACACGTTCTAGGAGCTACCTAGAACGTGTTCTAGCAAGGAGTCAGCCATGGTCGCGCCCAGAGACAGCAAAGGTACGGTTCTTCGACTGCTTCACGGCGACAGAGACATCCCCTGGGGTGCCGACCCCGGCCTCTTCGTTCCAGAGGCTGTCGACCAGATCATGTCGTCCATGGCCTGGATGTACGGTCCGAGCGGGTACTTCGACCTGAAGGTCCGGGGCTGGGACAACCTGCCCGAGACGCCGGGTCTGATGGTCATGAACCACTCGGGCGGGACCTCGATCCCTGATGTGTGGGGCTTCGCCTACGCCTGGTATGCGGCCCAGGGCACAGGCCGTCCCATGCGTCCCTTGGCCCACGACATGGTGTTCTCCACGGCGCTCACCGGGCGTCCACTGGAGCGCATGGGTGTGTTGCGGGCGTCGCGGGGCAATGCTCTGTCGGCCCTGGTGGACCAGCGCCAGGACGTGTTGGTGCTACCGGGAGGCGACAGGGAGACCTGGCGTCCGTGGACCGAGCGCTACACCGTCGACTTCGGCGGGCGCCAGGGGTACATCCGCACGGCGCTGGAGGCGGGGGTCCCCCTCGTGCCCATCGCCCACGCCGGCGCGCACGACACCTTCGTCGTGCTCGGTCGCGGGGAGCGCATCGCACGGCTGCTGCACCTCAAGGAGCTCGCGCGGGCTGAGGTCTTTCCGGTGCACTTGTCGCTTCCCTGGGGCATCGGTGTGGGCCCCACCCCTCACTGGCCGCTGCCGGGCCCCTTGCGCTACGAGGTCTGCGAGCCCGTCCAGCTCCCGGATGGGTGGGTTCCAGGGACGCGTCCTGACGACTCCCTGGTGGACGAGCTCGACGCCGAGGTGCAGCGCCGGGTCCAGGCGGGACTCGATCGGCTCCGCGAGACCCGCTCGCCCAGGAGAGCCCGGGTAGGCGATGCGCTCGAGCGCGTGCTCCAGGTTGGCCGAGGGCGATGACGACGCCTCAGGCCTCTTCGGCGGGCGCCTCGGTCTCTGGCTGAGGCGGTGGCGCCGGGTAGCAATCGGGCACGAAGGTCTGCTCGTCCACAGGTGGCCGCATGTACCCGTCTTCGGGCTGTGCGGGGGGGAGCTCGATGGGGTCGGGCACCTGGTCGTCGTAGGCGAACTGGTTGAGCAGGTGGCGCATGCAGTTGAGGCGTGCCCGCTTCTTGTCGTCGGAGGGCACGACGTACCAGGGCGATCGCTTGGTGTCGCAGTACTCGAACATCGTGTCCTTGGCCCGCGAGTACTCGGTCCAGCGACTGCGTGCCTCCAGGTCCATGGGGCTGAGCTTCCAGCGCTTGGCGGGGTCTTCGATGCGGGCGCGGAAGCGTCGCTCCTGCTCTTCGGAGCTCACGCTGAACCAGTACTTGATGAGCCGGATCCCAGAGCGGAGCAGGAGCCGCTCGAAGCGGGGACAGGCGCGCAGGAAGTCCTGGTACTGCTCTTCGGTGCAGAAGCCCATGACGTGCTCGACGCCGGCGCGGTTGTACCAGGACCGATCGAACATGGCGATCTCGCCGGCGGCCGGGAGGTGGGCCACGTAGCGCTGGAAGTACCACTGGGTCTGCTCACGCTCGGTGGGCTTGCTCAGGGCGACGATGGTGGCGAAGCGCGGGTTCAGGCACTCGGAGATGCGCTTGATCGTGCCGCCCTTGCCGGCGGCGTCGCGCCCTTCGAAGACGATGACGACGCGCTCTCCGGTGGCTCGGATCCAGTACTGCAGCTTGACGAGCTCGGTCTGCAGGTAGTCCAGCTCCTGCTCGTAGTACTTCGTCTGGAGCTTGCCGTTCTTGCGGTACTTGGGAGGGGGAGGCGGACGCATGGGC
>JAERSX010000404.1 GCA_016845285.1 Deltaproteobacteria bacterium
AGGTAGGCGGGCGGTTTCGGCCCCCCAACATCGCCTGTAGACCTCACCTTCTTCAGGGGGAGGCAGTCTCACCGTCGACCTCACCGCCCCGCCGCTGGGCACCTTCACCTACAGTCGCGAGAGCCCAGTGCGCTGCGGGTCCAGCCGAGGAAGGCAAAGTGCTGCTCCATGCGCCACATGAACGGACCCAGGAACGCCTGCTCACGCTCGCTGAGCTCCGACCAGGGGACATTCCGCTCCGAGGCCTCGCTCGCGGCGTCGTACTGCAGGAAGAACTGCGTGAGGTGATGGACGCCCCCAGCGGGAGGGTAGCGACGCAGGTACTGCGCGAAGAGGGCGTCTGGGGGTAGCGAGAACACGGCGCCAGCCACCTCGAACCACTCCCCCGACGGATGCGCGGGGGCGGGCTCGACGGAGCTGAGGCAGCCGGGGACACGCGCGGGGGTCTCGACGATGGGCAGCGCCCGGAGGCGCTCGAGATGCTCGTCTGGGAGCTGAGACTCCCTGGCGCCGTCCATCAACATCCCGTGGTAGCGCTCCGTGCAGGGGCCGTCGTCTCCGATGAACTCGGGGCAGGCCACATAGGTCCGCGCACGGACTGGACCATCCGAGGTCTGCACGTCGAGGAGCTCGACGTCGTACACCCATCCCGCGCCCTCCCAGGCATCGATCTTGGGCATGACGGTGGCAGGGAACTCGTGCACGACGCCCGGGAGCGATGCCCCGGGCCGCCACCGGACATCGGCCACATGTCCGACGAAGGGTGGAAAGAGCGGGATCCGAAGGGCGAGCTCCGCGTCTGGAAGCCACGCGCGGCAGGACCGGAGCGGCACCACGCCCTTGGCACCCAGGGCCCGCGCCGACATGTTCGCGCCGTAGGCGAAGGTGAGGAAGGTGTTCACCCAGCGGGCGGCGGGAAGTGAGGGAGCGGATCTGTCCGCTTCCAGCAATCGAGGCCCTCGACGCGTGCGATCCAGGCACGGATCTCGGGGTACTCGTCGAGGGGAAGCTTCTGGAAGGTGTGGACGTGCATGGGGGCGGCCACGCTGATGTCAGCGAAGGTGGGGTGCTCGCCCACCATCCAGGTGCGCCCGCGGAGGTGGGCCTCCAACACGGCCGCGTAGCGGTGGAAGGTCGCGACACTGGCGGCGAGCACCTCGGCGTCGGGGGACTGGCCGAGGAGGGGCTTCACCGCGTTCTCCACGAGGTACGGGTAGCAGGCGGGAAACCACTGCGCGCTGCTCCAGGTCTGCCAGCGGTGGACATCGGCACGGGCACGGACATCGGCGGGGTACCCGGTGTGCGGCGCGCTCTTCGCGCCGATGTACTGGAGGATCACGTCCGACTCCCAGAGCACGAAGGAGCCGTCCTTCAGCGCGGGGAGCATCCCGTTCGGGTTGAGCGCCAGGTACTCGGGCTGGCGATGCTCCCCGGCGAAGTAGGACCGGTAGATCAGCTCGAACTCGGCACCGATGAGGTGACACCCAGCGAGCACCTTCCGGCAGTTCACGGTGCAGGGGTCTGCGTAGAGTTGAAGTGCCATGCTGTCCGTCCCTATGGTTTGCTCAAGCTCGATTCAGGCCGTCTGACGCCAGGTATCCACCATCGACGGGGATGCTGACCCCCGAGAGGTGGGCCGCGGCGTCCGAGGCCAGGAAGACACAGATTCCGACGAAGTGCTCGGGGGCCGCGAGGCCGGTCCCGCTCGGTGTGCGGCGGGCGATCTCGGCCTCGATGGGCTGGCCCGAGAGCTCCTGGGTCATCTCCGTCAGCGCGAACCCCGGCGCGATGGCGTTGACCTGGATGTTGAGGGGGGCCAGCTCCACGGCGTTCGCGCGAACCAGGCCCTGCAGGCCGTGCTTGGAGACGGTGTAGGCGACCTGGAGCCCCCGACTCGGGGCGACGTGGCCATACACCGAGGAGACGTGGATGATCTTCCCGCCTCCCTGCCGTGCCATGTGCGGTGCGGCGTGCTTGGTGCAGAGGAAGGCCCCGGTGAGGTTGGTGTTCATCACCAGATCCCACTCCTCGCGCTCCAGCTTCATCACCGAGCCCCGACGCGCGACGCCCGCTGCGTGGACCAGCACATCCAGCCGCCCCATGCGCGTGACGACCGCCTCGACAGCGGCGCGCACCGAGGCCTCGTCTGAGACATCCAGCGTGAGCGCGAGGCTGCCCTCGCCGAGGTCTCGCTGGACCTCGGCGTTGCGATCTGCGCGACGTCCCCCGACGGCGACCCGAGCACCGGCATCGCGGAGCCCGAAGGCGATGGCGCGGCCCAGGCCGCTGTTTCCTCCCGTGACAAGGGCCACACGGCCCTGCAGGGGCTGACCAGGGGACGGGGCGTCCAAGGCTACTGCGACTGGAAGAAGTTGTAGCCGAAGCCGACCTGCTGGAGCCAGGCGATCTCGGCCTCACCGCCGGGCACCATCTCCACGAAGTCGACCATGTCCTCGCCCTTCAGCTCGTGCAGCAGCCAGGCGGCTCCCCGACACACGCGGAAGCGGACGCCGGCATCGTGCAGCGTCCGAGCTGTCGCGAGCAGCTCGGCATGGGTCTCGGCGTTCTCGGACGCGAAGAAGGGGATCTCCCCGCCGTGGAGGACGACCACGATCTCCGGCACCGTCTCGCCGCGATCGGCCTCGGTGAGGTGCAGATCTTCGAGCGGGGTCATGCCCATGTGGTAGGCGGCGACGTTGAGCACGTGGGTCATCTTCTCCACGCGGACCTCGGCGTCTTCGGACTGGACCGCGACGTCGTAGACCTGCTTCAGCGCGTCGTAGCGGGTCGCAGCGGCCTCTTCGGCGGGTGCCGCTTCGGCGGACGCCTCGACAGCCGGAGCCTCGGCCGCGGCGACCGGAGGCGCTGCAGCCCGTGCCGTGCAGGAGAGCGTCAGCACGCTGAGCAGCGTGGCGCAGAGCGCAGGACACAAGCGGGTGGTGGGGGACATGTTCTCCATCCTCTTCCAGTCTCGATTCATGAATGTGGACGCTCTGCCGCGGACTTCTCCTATGCCACGAGGCCGAATACGTCAGATCTTCTGAACAGCCTCGGTCAAGCACTTCATCGCGTTGCCCGCCGACGAGAGCGAGATGCCCCCGAAGTTGACCTGGACGGAGAACTCCACCGCGCCCAGGGCCGAGCAGATCCGCTGCATCTGGGCCGTGAGATCGGCGGTGTCCCCCGCCAACATCGCGCCGCTCTCCAGGGCCTCCTGTGGCGTGGAGCCCTCGATGGAGCTGAGCATCGCCGCGTAGCCGGGGTACGCCGACTCATCGATGGCGCTCGCGTCGGAGACCGCCCTCGCCAGGAGCCGCTGGTAGCGGCGGTGCGGCTCGGCGGCCTGTGCCAAGGCCTCGACGAGGCTGCGTCCGGCGACCGCCATGCACGAGATCTGCACGCGGGCCGACGCCGGGTCGTGACCGGCCTCGGCCCGTGACGTCCGGTACAGCGCGACGCGCTCCGAGAGCTGCTCGAGCGAGCGGGTGGGGACCACCATGATGTGGTGCCCCTCGGCTCCTGCACGCACGAAGCTCTCCGGCGTGGAGACCGCCGCCACGAAGACCGGAGGGTGCGGCAGCTGCGCGACACCGGGGCGAATGGTCACCCCCGAGAAGCGGTGGAGCTCGGTGTCGACGGAGACACTCTCTTCGGTCCAGAGCCGCTTCACGAGGGCCAGCCCCGCCTCGAAGCGCTGCCGGCTCTCCCCCATCGGCACCCCGAAGAGCTCGAACTCCCCGGGCAGAAAGCCCCTGGCGAAGCCCACGTCGAGCCGACCACCCGAGAGCTGGTCGAGCATGGCCAGCTCGGAGGCGAGCTGCACCGGGTGCCGGAACGCCGGCAGCACGGCCCCCGTGGTCAGGCGGATGCGGGTCGTGATCGCCGCGGCCGCAGCGAGGAACACACAGGGATTCGGACAGGCCCCGCCCCAGTCGTACAGGTAGTGCTCCACCGTCTTGACGTGGCTCCAGCCCGCCTCCTCGGCGACACGAACGAGGGCGAGCGCGTCGGAGAACCACTGCCCGGAGTTGGCGTCGCCGAGGGCAATTGAGGAGACGAAGTTCAGGCCCAGAGGATGCGATTTCACCCTCAAAATGTATCACTTCGCCTCGATGCAAACCGACCCACTGCCATGGACCGCCGACACTGCTCGCAGCCGGGCGCGGCGCCCCCTCAGCCGAGGACAGGCACGAAGAGCTCGACGGGCTCAGCCACACCCCGCAGCGCCTGGGCGCCGGCCGAGCTCCAGGCGCCCCCCTCGCCCGCGGCGACCTCCGCGCTGGCCAGGACCGGCTGGCCCAGTGGCTTGCACAGGTCCTGGATGCGGGACGCCAGGTTCACCGCCGAGCCGATGACCGTGAAGTCGAGGCGACCAGGCGCACCGATGTTGCCGTAGCTCACGTCGCCGAAGTGCAGACCCAGGCCCACCTCGGGGGTGGTCAACCCCGCCGCTTCACGACGCTCGGACAAGGCGCTCAGCTCAGCTCTCAGCGAGCTCGCGGCCCGCCGAGCTGCCCTGCAGGCGGCCCGTCCAGACGGGTCGCTCGGCGCCGCGGTGAACACCCCCAGCACCCCATCGCCCATGAATTTCAGGACCTGGCCGCCCTCGGACTCGATCACCCGCACCATGACCTCGAAGACATCGTTGAGCAGGGCGAGGGTCCGGGCTCGTCCGAGCTGCACCGACAGCCGGGTGAAGCCGCGCAGGTCCGAGAACCACACCACGGCCCGCAAGGACTGGCTGTCGCCGCGCTGCACCTGGCCGTGCACCACCCGGTCGCCGGCGTCACGGCCCAGGTAGGTGCGGAGAAGTGCGGCCATGACGAGGTCGCGGGCCAGCGACTCGACCACCGCCGAGAGTGCTGGCTGGATGGCATCGAAGATGGCGATGGCCGTGTCATCGAAGCCGCCCGGTGCCCGGGTCGCCCAGGTGAAGCCACCCGCCCACTCCCCCCGCATGGTGAAGGGAAGCCCGTAGAGATCGGTGTAGTTGCGATCCCAGAGGGCACACACATCGGGAAGCTCGAGGCCCTGGTCGCCCGCAAGGGAGAAGCGGACCCGTGGCTCGCCATGCTCGAGACGCAGCACCGGCGAGTCTCTCTGCCGGACCATGGCGAAGCGGATGTAGGTCAGCTTGCGCTCGACGTCTGGCTGACCGTCCTCCCAGATCCACACGTAGGCGGCAGTCTGGGGGTGGAGCAGCCGTGTGCCCGTCCAGACCCGGTCCACCCGCAGATAGGCCCGCATCTGGGCGGCCAGCCCGCCCATGAGCTCCAAGACCGAGTCGCAACGACGACCGTCGGTCAGGATCCAGTGACAGAGCTTTGCTGCAGGGTTGGACAAGGCCATGCCGACAGAGAGGGCGAGATGCGACGGTATCGTACACAGACCTCCGCCAGACAGTCGATGACCCGAGCTGCGCCACCGACATCGACTCGCTGAGGGGCCTCAGACCCGCCGGGTCACCGGAACCCAGACCATCCCGAAGGCCTCGAGTCGGACATCGTTCTTCTCCAAGCGGACCTCGCGCTCTTCGATGTCGTCGAGGAGCGCCGCCGCATCGGCCCGAAGCTCGGCCACGTCGGCCTCGAGCTCCTGACCCAGCTCGAACTCCTCATCTCGCAGACGGGCCAGCTCGGCCTCGGCCCGATCGAGCTGGCCCTGCTTGCGGGTGGTGGCGTTGCGCTTGGTCATGGCGGTGCCGAGGCTCTTGCGCCGGCCGCTGAACAGGGCCCAGTCCGTCTCGCCCACGTTGACCATCTCGGCGGCCTTGGCGGCCTTGATGGCCCCCTGCACATCCACCACCTTCTCCTCGGCGCGGGCGATGCGGTCCTCCAGCCGGCGGAGCTTCTTGTCCACCTTGTCGGTGAGCGCGACGATCTTCTTGTCGCCCACCTCCTCGGCGGCCTCTTCGCAGCGGGCCCGGAAGTCGGCCTCGGACTCGCCACCCCGCCCGTAGAGCCTGAGCGGCTTGCAGACCCACATGCCCGCCGTCTCCGAGCGGTAGATGTCGTCGACCACCCGCTTCTGGAT
>JAERSX010000405.1 GCA_016845285.1 Deltaproteobacteria bacterium
TTCCGGAACGGGTCACGCGCCGGCCAGAGCATGACCAGAGACAGGGCCACGGCCCCCACGATCGGGCTGAGGGAGCCTCCTCGATCGCGCTGGTTCATGCTGGTCGCTCCTTGTGCTTGCAGGGTCTCAGTTGCCGTGTTCTCTTGCACGAACCATCCCGTCCAGAGAGCCGACAAGCGGCAACGGGAAGGTGCTTCGATCCCCTGAATATTCGAGTCGTTTGAGCCGGTGAGCCAACCTCACCGGGAGGAACCGCGTTGTCCATCCACCGCGCAGCAGAGTCCACCACGCGGAGTACCGCGCGCGAGACCGTGCTCGTCGTCGACGACAACCCATTGTCCGCTCGGCAAGCCAAGGCCGCCCTGCGAGACGAGGTCCACCAGGTGTTGGTCTGTGCGTCGGCACGCGAGGCGCTCGCGCTCCTTCCCGACCTGGTGCCCGACCTCATCGTCGCCAGCCTCGACGTTTCGGATCTCCCCGGGTCGCGCATGCTGACGGTCCTCCGCGAGCGCGCACCAGATGTCCCGGTCATCGCCACGGTGGCCCGCCCCTCCATGACCCTGGGCGTGACCGCCATCCGGGCGGGCGCCGTCGATGTGGTTCCCCGGCCCGTGAATCGTCGGGAGCTGGTGGAAGCAGCAGCCCGTGCCCTGCAGGAAGCACGAGGCAACCGCGACCTCGCCCGCGTTCGCGAACAGGTACGAGACCGCCACGGCTTCTCCCACATGCTGACCCAGAGCCCACGGATGCTCCGGGTGTTCGACCAGATTCGAGCCGTCGCCACCACCGACGCCACGGTGCTCATCCTGGGAGAGACAGGCACCGGCAAGGAACTGGTCAGCCGCGCCATCCACGAGCGTAGCCGTCGGCGCGATCGGCCCTTCATCAGCGTCAACTGCGGTGCGTTCACCGAGACGCTGCTCGAGAGCGAGCTCTTCGGCCACGAGAAGGGCTCATTCACGGGTGCCGGAGGCCGGCGCCGCGGCGTCTTCGAGATGGCGGACGGAGGCACGCTGTTCCTCGATGAGCTCGGCGAGACCTCGCTCAACGTGCAGGTCAACCTCCTGCGCGTGTTGGAGGAGATGCGCTTTCGCAGGGTGGGTGGCCATGAGGTCGTCCGGGTCGACACCCGCATCATCGCCGCGACGAATGTGCAGCTCGAGCGCGCCGTGGCCAACGGCGACTTCCGCCAGGACCTCTACTACCGACTCAATGTCTTCCCGGTGGAGCTTCCCCCGCTGCGCGACCGCCCCGAAGACATCCCTCTCCTCACTCGGCACTTCCTCGAAGACGCCGCCGAGGAGTACGGGATCGCGCCACCTACGCTGTCACCCGAAGCCCTCGACGCCATCGTCGACTACCGGTGGCCAGGCAACGTCCGCCAGCTGCGGGCACTCTGTGAGCGATGGGTCATCGTCGCAGGCGGTGCCGAGGTGAGCCCCGAGATGCTGCCAGCCGACATGGCCAGCCCAGGCGGTGCGCTGGACGCGCCCACTCCCTTGCTCGCCGTGGACGAGAGCGTGCCCATGAAGGCGGCTGTCGAGCGGGCCACGGCCCAGGTGGAGCGGACCTACCTCCACCGCTTGCTACAGCGCCACAGCGGCCACCTCCAGAACACCGCCAAGGCCGCTGGGATTACCCGTCGCACCCTCTACAACAAGATGAAGGCATACGGGCTCGACGCAGCGGATTACCGGGGACGCTGACCCCACCGCCTCGACCAGGAGGCCCACGATGTTCTGGCTACTACTCGCCGCCTGCCCATCCCCTGAGTTTCCCCAAGCGCAGCACGAGCGGGTGCTCATCGAACCGGGTCCGCCTGTCGCGGGGATGGCTGAAGGCACCCTCGACTTCCCCATTGGCGCTCCCATGGGTGGCTACTCCGGCCGGTGCCAGTGCCTCGGCGGTGAGGGTGAGGTCGACAACCGCGACAGCGCGTACGTCGAGAGCTTCAGCAGCACGGCAGGAATCCAGACCCGTGCCCGCGGCCACGCCTTGTGGCTCGAGAATGGAGATCAGGACTTCGTCTGGCTCAAGGCCGATCTCATCTACGCCCCCGACCACCTCGTCATCGAGCTCGCCGACCGCCTGAGCGCGGCCACTGGCCGGGACCTCACCGGCAAGGTGATGCTCGCCGTCAGTCACACCCACAACGCACCGGGCAACTGGCATCAAGGCCTGACCTGGTACCTGGGCGGCGACCGCTACAACCACGAGATCCTCACCCGTCTCGCCGAATCCCTGGAGGCCCTCGCCCTCGAGGCCTTCGACGCCCGCGAGCCCGCCGCCATCGGTCTGGGCTACGCCCAGGATTGGGATCCGAACGACCGCGTGTACAGCGATCGTCGCAGCGAAAACAACGAGGTGCAGTTCTTCGAGGACATCCCCGCCGGCTCCTACAAGGACCCCAACCTCAGCCTGCTCCGCATCGACACCGCAGCAGGCGACCCCCTGGGCTTCTTCTTCAACTTCGGCATTCACGGCACCTCGCTGGGGGGCGACAACGCCATGGTGAGCACCGATGCTCCTGGGCACGTCGAGATCATCCTCGAGGATCGGTTCGACACACCCATGGTCATCGCCCACACCCAGGCCGGTGGTGGGGACGCCTCGCCCAGCGGCTCCGATGATGGCTACGCCCGCCTGGAGAGTGTCGGCGAGTACGCAGCCGACGCCATCTACGCGCTCTGGGAGAACACGCCCACGTCGAGCGAGCCCATCCGCATCGAGTCGATCACCCACTCCATCGACACCGATCGCGACAGCATCCGTGTGACGCGCGACGGAACCGTGGACTGGTACTACCCGCCCTACGACGAGGACTACGAACCCGACGACATCGTCTACGAGAGCGACGGCAGCCTCTCCTCCCCCTTCGACGAGTTCAACACCGAGTACGGCGGTGCATTCTGCGGCTCGGACAACCCGTTGATTCCCGGCGCCTCGGTGGGGTCGACGGTCTACCCCTACAGCTCCTGCATTCGCGTCGACACCATCAGCCTGGTGCTGGGCGCCTTCTTCGATCTGGAGCTCGACGAGGTGGTCCTGCCCCTCGTGGAGAGCCAGCGCGCCCAGGCCACCACCAGCCGCATCGGACCCCTGGTCATCCGCACCAAAGACGGCGAGGAGGTCGCCGACGATGTGCTCTTCGGCTTCTTCCCAGGCGAGACCGTGGCGGTCTATGCGGAGCAGTTCCGTCGGCGGGCAGAGGCCCAGCTCGGCTTCGAGCACACCGTGGTCGTCGGCTACGCCCAAGACCACGAGGGCTACCTGCTCACCCCCGAGGACTGGTTGCTCGGCGGCTACGAGCCCAACATCAACATCTGGGGCCCCCTGCAAGGCGAGCACATCATGGAGGGCATGCTCGACATGAGCGAGCGCTGGCTGCTCACCGACGACCTCGAGCCCTCCGACCCCTCTGGCCTGTACATCGCCACGCAATACCCAGAGACCAAGGAGTTCACGCAGGAACTCGACGAGACCCCTGCGGCGGGCACCTGGCGCACAGAGGGCTTCGATGAGCTCTGGCTGCCCATCGAAGGCCTGGACCTCGAGCTGCAGCCTCCCGCCGAGCTTCCCCGCGTGGCAGGCATTGCTCAGATCC
>JAERSX010000406.1 GCA_016845285.1 Deltaproteobacteria bacterium
GGGCAGATCGAGGCCATCGGCTACGCCGACGCGCGCGACCGGGAAGAGGAGATCGCGAACTTCCTCTTGAGCGCCACGCAGGCCGCTGAGACGGAGACCTTCGAGGCCGCTGAGACGGAGCCTGTCGAGGTCGCTGGCTGACCTGAGTCCGAGGGAGACCTGGACGCCCCCCTGATCGCCACTGTTCAGACCCTCGGTGTCACTCTGCGACAATCGCGTGACGCTCGATGTGGTCGTGCATGGAAAGGCAGTTTCTGTACTACGTTTCCTGTACGTTCGGAGGAGCTTCGACTCGATTTTTGGGGTGGGTCCCCTCCAGCCGGCTTGTTCGGTGGAGGCGTGGACCGTTCTTGGTGGGATTGCCCCAGCAGGGCCCGGCGCATGTGCTTGATTTGCGCCGGGTCCTGCGTTCCATCCGACGGGTGTGCAGCGCCCGCCAGTGGCGTCAGTCCTGACGCCTCACGAGGCCCAGCAAGCCTGAGACGCACAGGAGTCCCGAGACCGGTGCGAGGGCCCCGGCGCTGCAGCCTTTGCTTCCTTCCTCGTCGAGCCGCGGCTCCACCTGCAGGGCGATGGCGGCCACGGCTTCCTCGCCGGCGGCGTCCACCACCACCACCTCGATGACGTCCTCGCCGGTCCAGTCGCCCGCGGCGTCGTAGACCACCAGCCCGTCGGCCGTCACCTCGGTGATGCCCTCGTAGGGTGCCTTCACCACGTAGAAGCTGTGGGTGTCGCCCTGGTCTGGATCCTCGACCTGGATGCGGGTTCGACCCACCTTGCCCTCGACCACGAGGATGCCTGCTGCCCACGGCTCGGGTGCCTGGTTGTCGTCGGTGTCCGGCGCTCCGCCACCGCCACCGGAGCCACCACCATCGTCGCCGCCCGATCCGCTCCCGCCGCCAGACCCGCCACCGTCGTCTCCCCCGCCGTCGCAGTCGGGCTCCTCCAGGGTGCGTCCGGTGGTGGACTCGATCCAGTCCACGACGGCGTCGGCCCGCCCGTAGATCCCGCCGTCCTCGCAGGGGGCCCAGACGTTGGCGTACGAGCGGGAGGTGACCCCGATGAGGAAGTCGCCGTGCGAGGAGCTGAGGTAGAGCGGGCCGCCGCTGTCGCCGTAGCAGGCATCGACGCCCCCACCGCCTGCGCTGATCTCTCCGCCCGGGCTCACCGAGCTGTTGCAGCCGCTCGAGAGGTTGCTGCAGTCGTGGTCGTTGACGGTGGTCTCGGCTTCCATGAGCTTCGAGCCGTACTCCTGACCCCAGATGTCGGTGGCGCCGTAGCCCACGATGGTGACGGGGGCGCCGTCCTCGAGCTCGTCGAGCACGCAGTCCTGGGCGATCACCCGGGGCTCGACGCTCGACTCCTCCTCGAGGATGAGCACACCCACGTCGATGGTGAGCCACGAGTTCGGGTACTCGTGCTCGGACTTCACCCGGATCTGTTCGCCTCCGGAGCTGTAGTTGTTGGTGCCCAGGATCACTGCGGTGATGCCGCCGATGCAGTGGCCTGCGGTGAGCACCACGTCGGGCGCCACCAGCGTCCCCGTGCAGCCGACGTAGCCGCCCATGACGATGCCGGCGGTGTCCTCCCAGTCGCCCTTGGAGACCTGGCTGCCCCCGACCACGTACGAGGGGCTCCCGGTGTCGCCCGACGAGCCGGTGTCTTCGTCAGGCTCGATGGCGATGGCGGGGGAGCCCGAGACGACGAGGGCTCCGAGGATCACAGGCACGCGGGCGATGCAGCGCATCTTCGCTCTCCAGGTGCCGAGGCCCATTGTAGTAAACGTGCTGTATACGTCAACGGTTCAGGCGGGTGTCACAGGACGGTCACATTGGCGGCAGCCATGCGCTAGGGTCGGGTGGTCCAGGAGGACGACGGTGGCGAGGTGGGTACGTGCGGTGGGAGGAGTGGCGGTGGCCGCCGTCTTCTTGGGGGCCGCCGAGCTCGTGCTGCGCGGCTTGCTGGGGCCACCGCCTCCGGCCGTGCGGGTCTTCGCTGGCCTGCAGTCCCCAGAGGACTGGCTGGTCTGGGACGGCGACCAGGTGCGAGCCGCGTCCAGGTCGGCGGCCGACGGCCCACGCACCCAGGGCTTCTCCTGTGGTGCCACGGGGCCGCGGATCCTGTTCCTGGGAGGGAGCTCGGTCCACGGGGGCTCGCCAGGGCTCAGCGAGGCCCAGGAGTTCCCAGCTCTGGTGGGTCAGGCGCTGGGCGTCGAGGCCCTCAACCTGGCTGCACCGGGCCTCGACAGCCACTCCCTGGTCGAGCTCTACGAAGACTTCGGGGACTGCCGGGCCGACCTCGTCGTGGCGTACAGCGGCCACAACGATCTGGGAAATGTGCGCTTCTATGACCGCTACGGCACCGTGGCTCAGGGGGTGGCCGCCCGGGTCAGCAGTCGGCTGGGGCAGCTGCAGCTCTACGTGCAGCTCCGCCGTGCGGTGGGAGGAGAGAGCGGACAGGAGCGGGCCGTCGGGGGCAAGCGCAGCCATGTGCCAGATGCGCTGGAGACCGAGCGGGTGGGCGCTGCGCTCGTGGCCTTCGAGGCCAACGTGAAGCGGCTGCGCTGGCTCACCGCAGAGCAAGGCCAGACCTTGGTGTTGATTCCTCCGCTGAGCGATCTGCTGTCGAAGCCCGTCGACCAGACCTGCGACGAGGACCGCTGTCCTCAGCAGCTCCACGCCGCCGCCCTCGTCAAGGCGCGGTCCGATCCCGCGGCTGCCGCAGACATGCTGCGGGAGGCCCGCGACCAGGACCTCGTGGCCCTGCGAGCACCGACCCGCGCCCACGCCATCCTGGCAGCCGCCGCCGGCGATCACGTCGTGCTCGTCGATCTCGAGGCGACCGTTCCACAGGACGCGACGGTCCCGGTGCCTGCCTCGGCGCTCTTCGCGGACGCCATCCACTTCTCTGCCGAGGGCCACGAGGCTGTCGCCCGTGCCCTGCGTGATCCCCTCGCCGACCTCATCGCCCGCTGACGCTGTCCTGCATATGTTCCCGACCCAGCCCGGAGTCCCCATGTCCATCGACCTGCTCAACGCCGGCCTCTCCCGCGAGTGCGCTGCTCTGGAGTCCGAGGGGCGCGCCAAGGCGCCAGAGCGCGTCATCGTGGACTACCTGCCGGCCAGCGGCGCCCGCGGACCGCGCTACCGCCTCGCCGGCAGCGACCTCGACTTCATCCGCATGAACTCGAACAGCTACCTCTCCCTGTCCCACCACCCCGACGTGCTGGCCGCCGCTGATGCAGCCTCTCATCGCTTCGGTGCGGGCCCGGGTGCGGTCCGGTTCATCGACGGCACCCACCAGGACCACGTCGACCTCGAGGCCCGCATCGCCGCCTACATGGGCCGGCCCGCCGCCAAGATCTTCAACAGCGCCTACACCACCAACCTGGGCCTCGCCCTCGCGCTGCAGAACAAGAAGACCTTCTGGATCGGCGACCAGCTCAACCACAACTGCATCATCCGCGCCATGCGCATCGCGGGCGTGCCTCGCAGCCACAAGGCCATCTTCAAGCACAACGACATGGACTCCCTGCGTCAGTGCATCGAGTCGGTGCCCGATGGCATCGAGCGGGTCATCGTCATCTTCGACGGTGTCTTCAGCATGCGCGGCGACCATGCGCCGGTGCCCGAGATCAACGCCGTGCTCGAGCCCCACCGCGGGCGCTTCGCCGAGGGCCTGGTCACCGTCATCGACGACTCCCACGGCATCGGCGCCTTCGGCGAGACCGGTCGCGGGACCGAGGAGGTCGCGGGCGGTCAGGTGGACATCAGCGTGGGCACCTTCGGCAAGGCCTTTGGCGTCAACGGTGGCTTCGTGTGTGGCAGCGCCGAGGTGGTGGAGGCCGTGCGCCAGAAGGCCGACACCTACATCTACACCAACCCGCGGAGCGTGGCCGACTGCGCAGCTGCCCGGGCAGCCGTGGAGATCGCCGATGGCGCCGAGGGGCGGGCCCGCCTCGCCCACGTCCAGGCCCGCATCGCCCAGTTCCGTGGCGGCCTCGACGCCCTGGGCATGGAGACCATCCCTGGCACCCACCCCGTGACCCCGCTCATGGTCCGCGACACCGACCGCACCCGCCGCCTGGTCCAGGGCTTCAGCGACAACGGCGTGCTGGTCGTGGGCCTCAACTTCCCCGTCGTGCCCGAGGGCGATCAGACC
>JAERSX010000407.1 GCA_016845285.1 Deltaproteobacteria bacterium
GCACACGGGCGCGGCCCAAGGCTTCGCTGGTCCCGTCGGCATCGCCGAGGAGTTCACGGTCATCGCCGACAAGACGGTGCGCCCCATGGTCAACATCCTCTGCGGCTGCAACCGCACCGACACGCACGCCCTCGACGTGAACCTCGGCCGCGACTGTCCCATGCCCGAGTTCGTCGACCTGCCTCTGGCCCGTGAGGGCGCGCCGGGCCCCCGCAGCGGCACCGCGCTGCGGCTCCGTCGCGGCATCGAGGTGGGCCACATCTTCAAGCTGGGCACGAAGTATTCGGCCGCCATGGAGGCCACCTTCATGGGACCGAACGGCAAGCCCACCGTCTTCGTGATGGGGTGCTACGGCATCGGCGTGAGCCGGATCGCCGCCTCCGCCGTCGAGCAGAACGCCACCGACAAGCACATCGTCTGGCCCGTGCCCATGGCGCCCTTCGAGGTGGCCATCGGCTGCCTGAACATCAAGCGCGAAGAGCACCTCGCTGGCGCGGATGCAGCCTACGCAGCCCTGCAGGCCAACGGCATCGACGTGATGCTCGACGACCGCAAGCTCTCGCCGGGTGCCAAGCTCACCGACCTCGAGCTCATGGGCTTCCCCTACAGCCTCGTGGTGGGTCGCGACTACCCCAAGGACGGCACCGTCGAGGCCCGCGACCTCGCCAGCGGCGAGCGCTGGAAGGGCCCCATCGACGAGGTGGTCGCCGAGCTCACCCGTCGGGTCGAGGCCGGGCGGAGTGGCTCGCTCACCGAGACGACCGGCCAGCTCGGCACCTGAAGCCCAGGGCCCTCAGGCCAGACCGGCCGCCTCCAGCTCCGCGCGACGCGGGGCGAGGCGCTCGGCCTCCAGGCCGTCTCGGTAGAGCAGGTTGTAGGTGTCGAAGGGCACGAGCCGCAGATCGTCGGGCTGCACGATGTGCACACAGCTCTTCTTGACGCTCCGCAGCTCCAGGCTGTCCGCGTCGAGGAATTGCATGATCACCACGCGAAACACGCGCTCGTAGCCCCACTGCTCGGGAACCCCCACGCGCGGGAGACAGCAGAGGAGCTCACGCAGGCTGCCGGCGGCGGAGTCGGGGGAGTGGCTGGTGCTCAAGAGGCCCACGAGGTGGTCACGCACGGGCGACTCCTTCTCGAAGGCGATGGTGCTGCGGGGGCCGGCGAGGAGCACCTCGCGGGGCACCATGCTGGTCAGCGGGACGACGCCCGCATCGGTGCGCAGGGCGTAGGCCATGGCCAGGCCGTCTGGATGACAGGGGACGGGCACCACATCATCGGGGGTGAAGATGTCGCACTGCTCCAGCAGCTTGCGGCGCACCTCGGTGAGGGTGAGGCGACCCTCGGGGCCGAGCCCCTCGACGCGACCGGCCCGCTGGACGGGCTGGAAGGTCACCCCTCGCACAGCGCTGCTGGCCAGCCCCTGGGCCACGATCTCGCCGAGCTCGCCGTCGTTGACGCCCCGCTGCACCGTCACCACCAGCGTCACGTCCAGCCCTGCGGCCTCGCAGTGGGCCAGGGCAGCGGCCCGCTCTGCTCGGAGGTCGGCGCCCCGGAGCGCCTGCAGGGCCTCGGCACGGGTGCTGTCCCACTGCAGGTACACCTCGAAGCCCGGCTGGTAGGCCGCCAGGCGCTCGGCGAAGTCGGGATCTCGGGCCAGGCGGAGGCCGTTGGTGTTGAGCATCAGGTGTCGGATGGGCCGGGCCTTGGCGGCGTCGAGGACCTCGAAGAATTGGGGGTGAAGGGTGGGCTCACCGCCCGAGAGCTGGACCACGTCTGGGGTGCCCTCGCTCTCGACCACCGCGTCGAGCATGGCCTCGAGCTGAACCAGCGGCCGAAATCCCGGTCGGTGAGGACCGCTGTCGGCATAGCAGACCGGGCAGCGCAGGTTGCAGGCATCGGTGAGCTCGACGATGGCCAGGCAGGTGTGCTGCTCGTGATCGGGACACAGCCCACAGTCGTAGGGACAGCCGTACTTGATGGGCGTCTGCCAGCGCAGGGGCAGCTCGCTGGGCTTGATCCACTTCTCGCGAGCGGCCAGCCAGTAGTCGGCATCATCGGCCAGCAGAGAGGTGTGCCAGCCGTGCTGGGGGCAGCGCCTACGCAGCAGGACCTGGCCGCCCTGGACGAGGATCTTGCCCTCGGCCTTGCGGAAGCAGCGGGGGCACAGGCCCACGGCGACGTCGTAAAACAGGTAGGGCCGAGTCTTGGACATCCGGCGTACTATCGCGACATGCTCGCCCACCGTGGACGCCGCCTGGCCCAGCTCACCTGCCTCGCCACCTGCGGGGTCATCGCCTGGTGGGCCTGCGCCCCCATCGTGGGCACCATGCCCTCGCCGGCGCCGCTCCCAGGCGACCCGGATGCCTGGGCCTACACTGGCACCCTGAGCTACGGGCCCACCCTGGTGGAACCGTACTGCCACCAGCAAGGGGCTTCCTGCGCCAACCGCCTCGAGCTCACGCCCAGCGTGGGCGCCGTCGATCTCGCGATGTCCAAACGCATAGCCGAGCGCTTCACCATGGGCGCCCACCTCGGCGGCGGCATCGGCGCGGGCCTCTACCTCGGCGCCAGCAGCCGCTACTTCGTGGTCGACCAGGACACCCTCAGGGTCGGGATCGAGGGCCAATTCGGATTCCTCTGGACCGCCATCGGCGTCCCCGTGGCGGTGCGCCTGAACGACAACCTCTGGCTCCACACCGCCCCCAGCGTCGGCCAACGCCTGGCCCACCACACCCGTCTGCCCGTGGGCCTCAGCATCGACCTGAGCGACGGTCTGCGCCTCGCCTTCGAGGTCGCCGGCGGCTACGGACCCAACGTCCTCGCCGACTACGTAGACGGCGGGACCCGCGCGGACTGGGGCGTCTGGGTGAGCACCGGCCTCACCTTCCACTGAGCGACGCCCCTGCACCCCGTCCTCCTCCAGCTCGGCGGCACCACGGTGCCCACCTACGCCCTGTGGGTGGGCCTCGGCATCGTGGCCGCATGGTGGGTGCGACGCCTGGAGGTCTCGCGCCTCGGTCACCAGCGCTGGCCCGGCTACC
Source organism: Deltaproteobacteria bacterium (assembly GCA_016845285.1). Lineage (GTDB taxonomy): Bacteria > Myxococcota_A > UBA796 > UBA796 > UBA2385 > BH17. Next base: position 3,045 of record JAERSX010000407.1, read on the forward strand.
ACTGGGTGCCCGTCGGTGCGCTGGTGGGCGCCGTCCTGGGCGCCAAGCTGGGGATGCTCCTCTTCGAGCCGCCCGGGGCCTTCGCCGAGACGCTGGGCCGCGTGCTGTCCCTCGACTTCACCGGCAAGACCATCCTCGGCGGCCTGGCCGGCGGCTACCTCGGGGTCGAGCTCGCCAAGAAGGCCGTGGGGATCGAGGTCAGCACGGGCGATGCCTTCGCGGTGGCCGTGCCCCTGGCCCACGGCATCGGTCGCATGGGCTGCCTCTTCGAGGGCTGCTGCTACGGCGCCGTCTGGGACGGAGCCTGGGCCGTCGAGCTCCACGGCGCCGCCCGCCACCCCGTCCAGCTCTACGAAGCCGGAGCCCTCCTCGTCATCGCCGGCCTCAGCTGGGCCCTCCGCCACCGCCCCTGGCCCGCCGGCCAGCGCTTCAAGGCCTACCTGCTGGCCTACGCCCTGCTCCGCTTCGGCCTCGACGCGCTGCGCGGTGACCCCGGCGTGCAGTGGGGGCCGCTGAGCGCGGTGCAGTGGGCGTGTCTGGTGGGCGCCGGGCTCATGGGCCTCGGCATGTGGCGAGCCGCCCGACCTTCGGCCTCACCGACGCAAGGCGCGTAGCTCTGCCATCAGGGCATCGAGGTACTTCCGCTGACCCCGCTCCATGATGCGGTCAGCCACAGGCTTCACCGCCCGTGCGATGAGGCGGTTCAGCCCCAGGTCGGCGTCGATCTGTTCGGAGAACACCACCTTGCAGCCGCTGGCCGTGGCGCTGAAGCGAGCGGTGCCCCGCACCTCCATGTTGCCCTCGGGGGCCGTCTGCCAGCGGATGGTGTCGCCCTCCTGCGTGAAGCGCATGGTGTAGCGGCCCTGGAAGCGAACGGTGCCCGCGCGCTCCTCCTTCAACACCACCACCAGGCGATCGCCCCCCCGAGCCTCGGCCGAGACCGTATCTGGCGTACAACGCCCCTGACGCGGCATATCGAGCCAGGCAGCCATGGCGTCGCTCACGCTCAGGGGCAGCGCGAGCACCTCCTCATGTCGCCCAGTGAAGCCAGCCATGTCACTCCTTACGCCTTCGACCCTGAGTATCCGCTGGAGCATGGCGATACTGCACATGCTATGTACATACTATTGCACAACCTGGAGTCGCCCCCATGGGCTACAGAATCAAGAGTGTGGCACGACTCACCGGCGTCCCGCGCGAGACCCTCCTCGCGTGGGAGCGGCGCTACAAGGTGGTGACGCCCAGTCGCCTGGCCAATGGCTACCGGGAGTACTCCGAGTCCGAAGTGGAGACGCTCACCCGCCTCAAGGCGCTCGTGGACACCGGCCACAAGGTGGGCGAGGCGGTGTCCCTCCTTCGAGATGAGGGCCCGCGCGAGCCCCCACCCGGGGTCGCAGCACCCATCGTCGACTGCGCCGATCAGCTCTACGACGCCCTCGTGGCCTTCGACGAGGGCCGTGCTCAGACGGTCGTGACCTCTCTTCGCGGGGTGCCCTTCGCCCAGCAGGTCTGCCGGGTCTACCTCCCGGTCTTGCGCCGGGTGGGCACCGCCTGGGCGATGGGCCAGGCCACCGTGCTCCAGGAGCACTTCGTCAGCGCCTTCTGTCGGACCCGGATGATGGAGATGTTCACCATGCTCCAGACGAACGACCGCACCGGCCCGCACGTCATCTGCGCCTGCGCCCCCACCGAAGATCACGACCTCGGTCTGCTCGGCACCGCCGTGCTGCTCTCGCTGAAGGGCTACCGCGTGAGCTGGCTGGGCGCGCGCTGCCCTGCCGACGAGCTCTTGGCCCTCGTGGCTCACCAGCGTCCCGACCTCGTGTGCCTCGCGGCGGTCTGTGGATCCGATCCCAAGGAGCTCCTTGCACAGGTCAGATCACTCTCCGCGGTACTTTCCGACCACGCGAAGCTCGTTGTCGGCGGCGCCGATGTTGCCGACCTGGTGGGCACTTCCGTGCCAAAGGTGGAGTGGCACACCAAGATCGGCGGCCTGATCTCTGCTTGACTTGCACATGGTCTGCACATAGTCTGTACTGAGACGGTAAACGTCTCAGGAGACTGGATGCGGACGACTGCCCTCGCGTTGCTGCTGAGCCTCGGCCTCGGCCTCGGCCTCGGCGACGCACAGGCCGCAGAGCCCGTCTTGCCTCAGCTGGAGTGGCAGCCCGAGACCGAGCGCCCCCTCCTCGAGGGCGAAGACCCAGCAGCACCACAGCCCGCCGTCCTCCTCGAGGTCGATGTCGGCGCAGACGGTCAGGTGCTGTTCGCACGCGTCGTGGAGTCGCAAGGCCCTGAGATCGACGAGGCCGCAGAGCGCGCGGCCATGGACCTGCGCTTCACGCCGGCTCGCGACGCGGAGGGGCAGGTGACCACTGCTCGGATCCGCTACGGGCTGCGGTTCGGCCCCGCCATCGGCACCCCGCCCCCCGAGCCGGAACCGTCCACGCCCGCGTCGGGGGAGCCGAGCGGTGGCAGCGATCTTGCCGGCGGCGAGATCGTGGTGGAGACCCGACGCACCTCACCCGAGGTCACCGAACGCGTCCTCGACGCCAAGGACATCCAGGTGCTGCCCGGCACGGGTGGAGACGCCGTCCGTGTCGTGCAGAACCTCCCAGGCGTCTCTCGTCCTCCCGTCAACATCGGACAGCTGATCATCCGCGGCACCGCCCCCGAGGACTCGGCTGCCTTGCTCGACGGTGGGCCCATCCCCCTCGTCTTCCACTTCTCGGGCCTCACCACGGTGGTCAACACCGACTCGCTGTCCGAGGTCGCCTTCCTGCCAGGCAACCAGGGCGTCCGCTACGGGCGGATCCTCGGTGGCCTGGTCGACCTGCGCTTCACACGGGAGCTCCCCGAGGAGTCGCGCAGCTACCTGTCGGTCGACGTCTTCCAGGCCACGGCCTTCACCGAGCAGCCCATCGGCGAGCGGACGGCGCTGACGCTCTCCGCCCGGCGTTCCTACATCGATGCCGTGCTCAACCCCATCCTGAATGGTGGACCCACCTCCATCCAGGCGCCTCGGTACTACGACATCTCGGCGCGGGTGCTGCACCTCCCCGACAAGGGCGGCAGCATCGACGCGCTGATGCTGGTGAGCGACGACCGCTTCCGCTTCTTCGACGAAGACGGCGTCGAAGACCTCGGCCTGTCCACGACCTTCCAGAAGCTCCGCTTCCGCTGGCTCCAGCCTGCCGGTGGCGCCTGGGAGAGCGAGACCACCCTCGTCGCCGGCCCCGAGCGCCAGAGCTTCACCTTCGACGGTGATGGCGAGGCCTACGAGGCCCCCTTGATGGCGTCGGTGCGCCAGGAGCTGCGGACCGACACGGCTGGGCTCTTCGACGCCCGACTCGGCCTCGATCTCGAGGCAGGCCTCGACCGCTTCCTCTACGACGTACCCGGCTTCGGCGACCCTGAGGAGGCGGAGGTCTGGGTCCTGGCACCTGCGCCCTACGCCGAGCTCACCTGGCGTCCCGGAGCCCTGCGGCTCACACCAGGCGTGCGCAGCGACATCCGGTGGCTCGACACGGGCGACATCCTGCTCAGCATCGATCCCCGTCTGGGTGGGCGCTACATCGTCAACGACGACACGGCCCTGATCGGCGGGATCGGCGTGCACAGCCAGCCCCCCGAGAACCGCCAGGTCATCGCTGCAGGCGAGGCGGGCGACACGTTGAAGCCGGCCTGGGCCCTGCACAAGAGCCTGGGCGTGGAGTACCAGTTCACCAGCGCGCTGCGCGGTGGCCTGACCGGCTTTCACAACAGCCAGCACGACCTCGTCGTGGGCCGCGAGGATCGGTTCGCGTTCTTCAGCGGCCCCCCGGACTTCGAGGCCATGGACACCGGCGCCTACGCCAACGCCGGCTCCGGACTGGTCTACGGCGTGGAGAGCCTCCTCGAGCTGCAGGCCGACTCCACGGTGGGCCTCCTCTCGGCCACCTGGAGCCGCTCGCTGCGGACCAACCGCGACGGCGACGAGGGACTCTTCCGCTACGACCAGCCCTGGGTGATCAACGCCCTGGTGAGCCAGGAGCTCCCACGCAATTGGCGTCTGGGTGCGCGTGTCCGCTTCAGCTCGGGCAACCCCTACACCCCCATCGAGAACCGCATCTACGACGTGGGAACCCGCAGCTTCATCCCGCTGTTCGGCGAGACCGACAGCGCCCGGCTGCCTTCGTTCTTCTCCCTCGATCTGCGGGTGGACAAGACCTACGAGTTCGAGCGCTGGACGCTCACCACGTACCTGGACCTCCAGAACGCGACGAACGCGCAGAACCTGGAGGTCATCAACTGGACCTACGACTACAGCGAGGAGGAGCCCGTGGCTGGACTCCCGCTCGTGCCTTCCTTCGGCCTCCGAGGTGAGTTTTGATTCTGGCTCTGACCCTTCTCTCTTGCATGCCAGGCCCCGCGCCCGAGACCCTCATCGACGAGCTGCGGGTGGTCTCCATCACGGCCGACCCTCCCCAGGCCGAGCCCGGAGACGTCGTCGGAATCGATGTGGTCGTGGCCGACCCCACCAACACCGGCTTCGACACCCTCATCTGGACCTGTACCCCCCTTGGCGACGGCTGCCTCGAGGGCGAGATGGGCGACGGCTGGGGCACGGTCCTTCGAGACGGAGAGACCTCGCTCCAGACCGAGGCCGTGGTGCCAGCAGGCCTGGACGCGGTGCTGGCCGAGGTGGGCGGCACCCTGCCCATCCTCACGTGGACCCTGGCCTGTGAGCCGGGCCTGTGCCCGGCCATCGATGCGGTCGCCGAGGGCGAGACCTCTCGCTGGCTCGACGACCCCACCACATGGCTCGGCGAGCTCCCCCTCGAGGGTGTCAGCCTCGCCACCCGCAAGCTGTCGGTGGTGGAGGACGCCAGCCACGCCAACCCCACCTTGGCAGCCTTGGACACCCTCGAGGGCGCCACGACCTCCGAAGAGGTGCTCCTCCAGTTCCAGCTGGAGGGCACAGAGGGCGTGGAGACCGAGGTCTTCGGGTACTCCACAGCGGGTGGATTCTCGACGCCCGAGGGTGGGCTCGTCGACGTCGACGGTCGGGTCGACCTCACGTGGTTCGCACCCGAAGAGGCCGGAGAAGCCAGCCTCTACGTGGTCGCTCTGGACGAGCTGGGCGGCACCGCGGTGTGGGAAGCCACCGTGACCATCGAGTGAGCCGTCAACCCGTGAACCGCGCTCGCAGCCAAACAGGCTAAGCCGCTGGGAATCGCGGAGAAGACCATGCCGAACGCCTTCATCAGCGGCACCGGAAGCTCCATCCCGGAGCGCGTCGTCACCAACCAAGACCTTGTCGACACGTATGGCATCGACTCGGACGACGCCTGGGTGCAGAAGCGCACGGGCATCAAGACCCGTCGCTTCACCGAGCCGGGCACCGGAACCACCGAGCTGGGTGCCGACGCAGGCGCGAAGGCCATCGCTGCTGCCGGCCTCCAGCCCCAAGACATCGACATGATCCTGGCGGCCACCATCTCTCCCGAGTACGCCTTCCCGGGCATCGGCGTCACCATCGCCGAGAAGCTCGGCCTGTGCGAAGGAAGCGGTGCGACCTTCGTGCCCGCCATGGACATCCGCAACCAGTGCTCGGGCTTCGTCTACGGCCTGTCCACGGCCGCCGCCATGGTGCAGTCAGGTGCCCACAAGCACGTGCTGGTCATCGGCTCCGAGATCCACTCGGCCGCCCTCGATCTCAGCACCCGTGGCCGCACCATCGCCTCGCTCTTCGGCGACGGGGCCGGCGCCGTCGTCGTGAGTGCGACCGATGAAGACCGAGGCGTGCGCAGCTGGAAGCTGGGCTCCGATGGCCGCCACGCCGAGGTGCTCTGCCAGAAGATCTGGGACATGCGGCAGCGACCCTTCATCCCCGTGGACGAGGACGGCTACGGCCGCGTGAGCCCCGAGATGATGTACGCCCACATGGACGGGCGGCAGGTCTTCCGACACGCCGTCGAGCGCATGTGCACCGTCACGATGCAGATCTGTCTCGAGAACGGTGTGACGGGCGACGAGGTGGACCTCTTCATGTTCCACCAGGCCAACATGCGCATCAACCAGTTCGTGGCCAAGCAGCTCGCCATCCCCGAAGACAAGCTCATCCACAACATCGACAAGTACGGCAACACCACAGCGGCCACCATCCCGCTCCTCATCGACGAGGCGGTGCGCACGGGCAGGCTGGTGCCGGGCATGAAGGTGGCCTGTGTGGCCTTCGGCTCGGGCTTCACCTGGGGCGCCACCCTCATCGACTGGTAGGCGCACCCTCCACCGGCATCACCTGAGTCAGCACCAGCGGTGCCGGGTTGGGACAGGTGCCACAGCGCAGCGCCAGCAACCAGGTGCCCTCGGTGCTGAAGCCGGGGAAGACCGAGTCGTCCACCGTGCTGGTCGCGTCTTCCAGGGAGGCCGTGGTGCCGCTGCTGTGGTCGACGGTCCACATGCCATCGGCCACCAGCTCGATGTCGAGGAACTGGTCTTCTAGATCGGAGATGTCGAGATCTTCGTACCAGGCCACCATCACCTCGGTGACCTTGGTGGGCTCGAAGTCGCCCCCCTGACCGGTGGCCGTCACGTCGGTCCAGTCGAGCGCCCAGGGCCCATCGGTCCACACGCCGATGGGCGAGAGGGCCTGCAGGTCCACGGTGTAGTCGAGGACGGCACAGCCATCGCTGATCTCACCGGTGGTCGCGGTCTCGTCGGGCTCCGGGTCGAGGAACGCCACCATGCGGCTTCCCACCCCGAGCGTGGTGCCCGTCGTCAGCAACACCAACCAGGTGCCGCTGTCGTCGGTGAACTCCTCCTCGATGTCGGCGTCGGTGCCGAAGAAGGTGAAGTCGGCGAGCTGCACCGAGGTGGCATCGCCCGGCTCCTGCGAGAGGTACACCCCCACGTCGACCTGCTGCAGGGTGTCGGTGCTCAGCCCGTCTTCCACCTCCTCCTCGGTCAGGTAGGGGAAGACGAGGAGCGCGGTGTTGTCGATGTCGGCGACGGGATCGAGGTCGTGACACTGCAGATCGGCGCTCAGCGAGGCCCAAGAGATGGTCACATCGCTGAGCTCGGCAAAGGGCAAGGTCGGCCCGTCGAGCTGGCCCGTGTAGGTGTAGTTGTTGGCGTCGGTCAGGGTGATCGTGCCGCTCTCGTCGGGGGGGTACGGCACCTCCCCGCCGGAGTCTTCGCCGCCACCGTCGTCACCGCCACCGCTCCCGGCTGGGTCGGGCGACGGATCGCCACGACACCCCGTCAACAGCAGCAGCACCAGCAGGGAGGAAAGCTCAGTCCGCTTCATAGAAACTCTGGAATGGTTCGACGAAGGTGATGGCCTGACCCAGCTCGGAGTTGAGCTGCCAGAGCACGTTTCCGTCAGTGTCGACGAGCTGGAGCTCACCCGAGGAGCTCCAGACAACCTGCGTGGTGCCGTCCTCGAAGCGGTGAACATCGCCCTTGGCGTAGACGTAGACGCTGGGGTCGCGGATGTACTCCCAGACCTCTTCGGCCTGGAGGTTCTCCTCGTCGAGCGCCACCTCGACCACCCGGGAGTAGCCCCTGGCGGTCAAGCCGTTGTCGAAGACGATGATGCCGCCGTCGACCACGTCGAACTGGTGCTGGTAGGCGACGATGTCGGTGCCCTCGGGGAACTCGAACTGGTTGAGATCACCGTGGAGCAGCCAGATGGTCTCGCCCGTGGACCGATCCACCTTGGCCAGGGTGCCGATGGTCTTCATGCTCAGGATGTAGGCATCTTCATCGGGCAGGTAGTCCAGGCCGTTGCCGTGGGTCCAGTTGGGCGCGTTGATCTCGAGGTCGGAGATGTCGAGGTGGTCCCAGGCGTTCCAGATCTCCACCATGTTTCCGTCGGCGTCCATCTCGACGATGGCATCGGCCAGGCTCGCGTCGCCATTGGCCAGGGTGCCCTCGGTGACCACGATGCCGGCGATGGTGCCGTCGGGCAGCTCCACCATGTCGTGGTCGACATACGGCATGGACATGGTCTCCTTGCTGCTGCCGTCCAGCGAGATCCAGGCGATGCGGCCGTCTTCCAGGGCGTCCTGCTGGCCCGCATGGCACAGCACCACCGACTCGCGGTCGTGGGAGATGGTGGCCCGCATGAGGTTGCCGAAGGTCTCCTGGGCGTCGTACCAGACGATGCGTCCCTGGTTGTCCACGATGATCACGGAGTAGGCGGTGCCCTGCAGGGGCAACACCTGGTAGTTCCACTCCGGCTCGTAGTCGCCGGTCTTGCTCAGGACGGGAAGGCCCGACGGCAACGAGCCCGTGGTGATGGTGTGGCCCTCGTCGGCCACCTCCTCGCCCTCGTCGACCGTCGCCACCACATCGAAGGTGATCTCGGTGTCGGCCACGTTGCCGAAGAGAAGGGCCTCGTGGCTGGTGCCCGTCGACACGCCGGTGAGCAACGTGGTCTCGCCGCCCTCGCCAAACTCGATCCAGGAGTCGGCCTCGACATCGGTGGTCCAGGTGACGCGAACCACGGTGACCACGTCGGACAGCTCAGCGCTGACATCCGAGATGGCCACGTCGGGGGTGACCTCGCCGTCGTCGCCGCGGCCACTACCGGAGTCGTCGCCACCCTCGTCGCCACCCTCGTCGCCGGTGCCGTCGCCACCCCCGTCACCGCCGTCGTCGCCGTCCCCGTCGCCGTCGCCGTCGTCGATCTGGTAGCAGAGGCCATCGTCGGCCAAGACGCTGCCGGCAGGACACTCGGCCTCGCCCTGACAAGCCACCGCCCAGAGCAGAGGGCTCAGGGGAATCAAGAATGCACGCATGGGACCTCCTCGGCAGGAGTACGGGTCAGGAG
>JAERSX010000408.1 GCA_016845285.1 Deltaproteobacteria bacterium
ACGTGGGCACCGCCATCATGCAGATCCCGGGCCGAACCCCGGCGAACGCGGCCATGACGGCCATGACCCTGGACGCGCTCAGCGGCGGACGCTTCATCATGGGGCTGGGCACGAGCGGCCCTCAGGTGGTCGAGGGCTGGCACGGCCAGTCCTTCCGCAAGTCGCTCACCTGGATCAAGGAGTACGTGGAGATCATCCGGATCATCCTCGCGCGCGAGGAGAAGCTCACCTTTCAGGGCGAGCGCTTCCGCATCCCCTACGACGGCCCCGGCAGCATGGGCCAGGGCAAGCCGCTCAAGTCCATCCTCCACGGCAACCCGAACATCCCCATCTTCGCGGGCTCCATGGCGCCCAAGAGCCAGGCCTGGAGCGCCGAGAAGACCGACGGCTGCCTGCTGACCTGCATGCACCCCGGCAAGAGCGAGGTGCTGGAGGCCCGCTTCGCCACCGGGCTCGCCCGCGCCGGCAAGGACCGCAGCGCCTTCACCCTGGCCCCCACCGTGCCCTGCGCCGTCGGGCCCGATCTGGACGCCTGTCGCAACGTCTTCCGCCCGCAGCTCGCGCTGTACATCGGCGGGATGGGCAGCCGAAAGAAGAACTTCTACAAGGACTACATCAGCGAGGTCGGCTACGCCGGCGAGGCCCAGGAGATCCAGGATCTCTTCCTCGACGGCAAGAAGCGCGAGGCCATCGCGGCGGTGCCCGACGCGCTCATCGACGACATGTACCTGGTGGGTCCGCCCGAGCACATCCGCGACCAGCTCGACGTCTGGCGCGAGTCGAGCTGCGACCTGATGGTGCTCGGCACCACCCAGCCCGAGGCGGTGCGACTGCTGGCCGATGCGCTCCTCTGAGCGAGCAGACCGTCACCTGCTCGGACCACACCCGGGGCCAGGTCTGGCCTAGGCCTCGGACTCGACCTTGGCGGCCTTGTAGTCGGTGGCCTTGGCGAAGGCCTTGATGATCTTGTCGAGGTCGGTCTTCTCGGCATCGTAGGCGAGCTCGGCCTTGCCGCTCTCGTGGTTGACGGTGGCCGCGTTGACGCCCTCGATGTCCATGAGCTTGGCCTGGGCGTTGGTGGCGCAGGAGGCGCAGGTCAGGCCGGCGATGGCGAGCTGGGCCTTGGTGCCCTCGGCGGCCGACATGTCGACGGAGGCCAGCGACGCCGCCTTGTACTGACACATGGAGGCGTTCTCGCCACAGGCGAAGGCGGTGCCACCCGCGAACAGGGCAGCGGAAGCGAGCAGAACGAGCGGTCGGGTCACGAGATCTCCAGGATCGAATGCCGGGTCCAGGGGATGCGGACCTCCAGCGACCGACACACCCTACCGGACCCGAAGGCACATGAAAGAACCGACGTGTCACTGCTTGTCTAGCAGCACAGCCCGCCCCCCACCGCCACCCGCTTGCTCGAAGACTCGCCCCGAGGCCGACAAACCGTCGCCACCACGAACTCGGCTACCATCCGCCGATGCCCAACCTCGATCTCGTCGCCAAGGACAACCTCTCCTCCTTTCGCCGGATCGCACTCGGCACCTGGCGCACGGCCTACGACCCCAGCGTCTACGGGAGCCTCAAGCTCGAGATGGCGCCGGTGCTGGCCTACATCGACGCCTTCCGCGAACGGACCGGGCGACGGCTCACGCTCACGCACGTGCTGGTCAAGGCCGTGGCGCTGACGCTCGCGGAGATGCCCGACGCCAACGCCATCCTCCGCTGGAAGCGGATCTACCTTCGAAAGGACATCGGCGTCTTCTTCCAGGTGGCCATGAAGGACGAAGAGACCGGAGAGATCGACCTCTCGGGCGTCACCATCCACGACGCCGGCAGCAAGTCGCTCCTCGACATCCTCGACGAGACCGAGGCCCGCGTCGCCAAGGTGCGCGCCCACAAGGACAAGGACCTCGAGCAGACCCGAAGCACCTTCAAGCGCATCCCCTACGTGCTGCTCGGGCCCATGCTGAGCCTCATCGGCTTCCTCTGCTACACGCTCAACCTCGACCTGCGAAAGCTCGGGATCCCAAAGGACACCTTCGGCTCGGTGATGATCACCAACGTGGGCTCGCTGGGGCTGGAAGAGGCGTACGTGCCGCTGGTGCCCTACAGCCGCGTGCCCCTGCTGGTGGCCGTGGGCAAGGTGGCCGAGGAGCCCGTGGTGCGAGATGGGCAGCTCGCCATCGCCCAGACCATGAAGCTCTTCGCCACCTTCGACCACCGCATCCTCGATGGCTCACACGCCGCGAAGATGTCGCGGTGCTTGCACGCCTGCTTCGCCGACCCCGAGGCGGCCTTCGGCCCGCTCCCCGAGAGCCGGGCCTCGGAGGCCACCGCGGAGGGATAGAGCGGTCGACCGGAGGCCACATGGCTGACCAGTCCGTCCTCGAGACCCTCGACCCACGCGTGAGCGAGCTGGAGATCCGGCTCTCGTTCCTCGAACAGACCCTCGCCGAGCTCGACGGCGTCGTGCGCCAGGTGGCCGACGAGATGGTCCGGGTGCGTGAGTCGCTCAAAGAGCTCGAGGGCAAGGTGGACGCCGGTGACTCGCCCGCCACGGGCAAGGATGCGCTCCTCTACGAGAAGCCGCCTCACTACTGAACCGCCCCCGACCCGGGGCTTAGGAAGACGGCATGGCCCACACGAGCCAGCCCTTGACCATCGGCATCATCGGCGGAAGCGGCAAGCAGGGCCACGGCCTTGCCCTGCGCTGGGCCCGAGCAGGGCACACCGTCCGCGTGGGCTCTCGGAGCACAGAGAAGGGGGCCGCAGCGGCCGCGGCCTACGAGGCCGAGCTGACCGCGCGGGGC
>JAERSX010000409.1 GCA_016845285.1 Deltaproteobacteria bacterium
GACCAGAGCATCCCACGGTCGGCGCCACGGCATCAGCACATCACCACGGTCAGCACCCACCGAAGGGCACTCAGGAGCGTGGAGCTCGGCAGGCCCGACAGGGAGGCCGTGCCGCCGAGCCCGGCACCCGATTAGCAGCCCCCCCGGAGGAGCCCATGCGCCGACCCGACTTCTTCTTCGTGGGCCACCCCCGCAGTGGTTCCGGCCTGCTGGACAGCTACCTCAAGGGCCATCCAGACATCTTCATGTCCCGCAAGGAGCTGCACCACTTCGGCAGCGATCTCCGCTACGAGGACCCGCCGCGCACCCGCGACAACTTCCTCATGCACTTCAAGGACGCCGCGGCCGAGACGCGCGTGGGCGAGGCCAGCACCTGGTACCTGGTGTCGGAGAAGGCCGCCCAGGACATCCACGACTTCTGTCCCGATGCGCAGATCCTGATGATGCTGCGCAACCCGGTGAGCTGGCTGCACAGCCTGCACAGCCATCTCGTGTTCTCGGGCGACGAGGAGATCGAGGACTTCGCCGACGCCCTCGCCGCAGAGCCCTCACGGATCGACGGCAGCCACCCGCCCCCGGCGTGGTCACGTCCCTGGTGCGCCACCCACTACCGGTCGCTGGTTCGCTACGCCGACCAGGTGAACCGCTACTTCGAGGTGTTCGGACGCGACCGGGTCATGGTGCTCATCCTCGACGACTTCAAGGACGACAGCGCCGGTGAGTACGCCCGGGTCTGCCGGTTCCTGGGCGTCCCTGAGACCTACGAGGGCATCGAGGAGGTCCTCGAGGGCAGCCAACGCTCACGCAACTCCAACCGCCGGGTCTACAGCCGCCGCTTGCGCAGCTTCGTCCGCCGGCCGGAGAACTGGAGGGTGATGCAGGGCCTCGAGCCGGCCCCATTTCCTGGCTGGGGCATGACCATGCGCGCCGTGCGCCGAGGCAACATCAAGTACCTCGACCGCGACAAGATGGGCGCCTCGCTCCGCGCCCAGCTCACCCGGGACTTCACGCCCGAGGTGGAGAAGCTGGAGGCACTGCTCGAGCGCGACCTGTCCGCCTGGAAGGCTACTGGTTGATGACCAGGTAGCAGTAGCGGGTGAGCGAGTCGCGGGTCCACGCCTTCAAGCTGAAGAAGGGCTGACCGCGCGCCTCGAGCCGCTCGATGGCGAAGCGCCGGAAGTCGGGCTTGTGGACATCGTCGAGGACCACGAGACCTCCGGGCGCCGACAGGTCGAGGACCGCGTCCAGGGTGCGGGCCCGGGTCTCCATGGAGCCCATGTCGTGGAGCACGAGGTCGAAGTTGCCGGGGTTGTCGCCGACGAAGTCGTCCCACGTGAGCAGGTGCTTGTCGGTGAGGCCTTTCTCGCCCAGCCAGCCCCGTGTCTTCTCCAGCCAACCGGCGTGGTCGTCGACCGACCAGACCTCTGGTGGGTCATCGGGGGTCTCGGCGGCCCAGCTGCGCAGCATGTACGACGTGAAGCCTGAGCCCAGGTCGACCACCCGACGGGGGCTGCGAAGGCGCACGAGCAGGTCGACGAGCACGCAGAACTCGAGGGATGCAGCGTGGTTGGCCTTGGAGACCGAGTTGACGTAGACGCCGTGGGCGTCGGCGTAGCGAGCCGCGCTCTCCGGAGCACGGTCCTCGAAGGCTGCCAGCTCGGGCAGCCGGGCCACGACGCGCTCGACATCTGCCTTGGCGCGCTGGGCCTCGGCCGGTGACAGGTCATCCAGCCGGCGCTTCGCCCGCACGTACCCACTCTTCAAGAACCGATTCACAGCCATTCAACCGTCCTCATCTGCTGATGCAGGCGCGCGCGCGCCGAAGCGTAGCACTCCGTCAGAGCCAAGCGCCGCCATGGCTCCGCTGTTCGGCAAGGTGTCACCGAACTGGAGCCCACGCATACACAAAACGCGAGTTTGACACCCTCCAGGGGACAGGCTTAGCTTGAGGTTGCATCCAGGCGGGTATCTACGGCCGCTGGGAAGGCGCGGAGGACCACGGGTGACGGCACTCGACGAGACCGAGCGCGACGAGGTGGAGCGCGAGTTCCGCGACGAGCTCCAGGCGCAGCACGATCAGCGTATCGACAGGGTCCGCCGGCACAAGGACCGTGCTCGAGAGAAGCGTGACTCGAAGTCGCAGCGTGAGCACGACGCGGCAGTCGCCGCGGTCAAGAACAAGGTGCGCGAGGACTTCTACAAGGAGCAGGGCTACAAGCTCTACGAGGACTCGACCGGCCGCGAGATCTGGTTGCCTCCCGAAGAGTACGACTGGCGCATGAAACGTCGCAGCGGACGCCGCAAGCGCAAGAAGGCCCGCTACGAGCTGAAGAACACCACCCGCGGACGCACCATCCTGTTCTACGCGGGCATGGTGTTGGTCTCGATCGTCGTCGGGGTCCTGCTCACCCGATGAGCACGGCGGCCTCCCCGCGTCTGTCCGTCATCGTCCCCACCATCGGGCGGCCCGACGAGCTGCGGGGGCTCATCGCCAGCATCCGCGCCCAGACCGTGTTGCCCCACGAGATGGTCGTGGTCGATGCCGGCCCCGTGGCCAACGACATCGAGACCGTCTGCGCCGATGCACTCGAGGGCTCAGGCATCGAGCTCCGCTACGCCCGCTCCGAACCGGGCACCTCGCTCCAGCGAAACGTCGCCTTGGAGCACTGCACCGGCGAGTTCTACTTCCTCTTCGACGACGACCTCACCGTAGAGCCGGACTACATCGAGCGCTCGCTGGAGTGCTTCGAGCTCCCCACCGACCCGCCGGTGGGATGTGTGCTCGGCACCTTCTCCAGCCCACCGCGCGAAGGTGGTCGCGCGCGCAAGGCCTGGTTCAAGGCGTTCGGGCTCACCCACGCCCGCATGGGCGACGAGGCCCGCATGTATGCGTCGGGTGGTGTTCAGTGGGCCCAGCGGCCCAGCCGGGTCATCGAGGTGCCCGCCGCCTCGGGAGGCCGCACCGCGTACCGGGCCGCCTGCTTCGAGACGGAACGCTTCGCCGAGTACCTGCCTGGGCGTACCCAGAACGAAGATGTGGAGCTCAGCTTCCGGATCGCCCGCAGCTGGACCATCGTGCAGAGCCCCGATGTCGTCTGCTTCCACAGCCGGGTCGAGAA
>JAERSX010000410.1 GCA_016845285.1 Deltaproteobacteria bacterium
GGGCGATGCATGGGAGCCCTACCGCACGCTGCTACGTCCCCTGCGCGATCGGCTTCGGCAGACCCTGGCCTGGGCCGAGGGTGCCCTGGACGATCCGGCGCTCGGAGGGAGCCCTCCGCCCGAGGTGATCTTCGATCCCGAGGAGCTCCGCGCTCCCCTCGCGCTCTGTGACCGTTCACTGAGGGCCACCGGACACGCCGGGCTCGCCGACGGGCGCCTCCGGGATCTCCGCTGGCGCCTCGCCTGCTTCGGGCTGGGCATGGTGCGGGTCGACCTTCGCCAGGAGTCGGATCGCCACACCGAGGCCCTCGATGCCATCACCCGCGCCGTGGGTCTCGGGGCCTACGCGGAGTGGGACGAGCCCCGCCGCCAGGCCTTCCTGGTGGCCGAGCTGGCGGGCCGACGACCGCTGGTGCCTCCGCACCTGTGGTCGGACGACGCGCCCCTGCCCGAGGACGTGCGCGACGTGCTCGGCGCCCTGGCCATCGCGGCACAGCAAGGCCCCGGAAGCCTCGGCGCCTACGTGATCTCCATGGCCACCAACCCCAGCGATGTGCTGGCCGTGGAGCTGCTGCAGCGAGAGGCGCGCATGCGCTGGGCGACGCCACGCTCGGGGCCGCCCATGCGGGTGGTGCCCCTCTTCGAGACCCTCGACGACCTCGACGGGGCCGGGGCCGCAGTGGCCGCACTCCTGGCCATCCCCTGGGTGCGTGAGCGCATCGACTCGGTCCACGGGGGGCGCCACGAGGTCATGATCGGCTACTCCGACAGCGCCAAGGACGCGGGGCGACTCGCGGCGGCCTGGGCCCTCTACCGGGGCCAGGAGGCCATCGTGGCTGCGTCGAAGGACGCGGGGGTACGGGTCACCCTCTTCCATGGTCGGGGGGGCACCGTGGGCCGTGGCGGGGGCCCCACCCACGCCGCCATCCGCTGTCAGCCGCCGGGCTCTGTGGACGGCGCGCTGCGGGTCACCGAGCAGGGGGAGGTCATCCAGGCCAAGTTCGGCCTGCCGGGCATCGCCGTGCGCACCCTCGAGGTGTACACGACCGCTGTGTTGGAGGCCACGCTCCGTCCGCCAGCGCGTCCGCCCCAGGCGTGGCGAGAGGTCATGCAGCGTCTCGCGGACACGGCCTGCGGGGCCTACCGCGGGGTGGTGCGACACGACCCACGCTTCGTGCCCTACTTCCGGGCCTGCACACCGGAACAGGAGCTGGGCCGGCTCAACATCGGCAGCCGCCCGGCCCGCCGGAAGGCCGGTGGCGGCGTGGAGAGCCTCCGGGCCATTCCGTGGGTCTTCGCCTGGACCCAGGTTCGGCTCATGTTGCCCGCCTGGCTGGGCATCGGCGCGGCCCTGGACGCCGAGCAGGCGGCGGGGGGCGGAGAGCTGCTGGCGGAGATGGTCGGCGACTGGCCCTTCTTCGCCACCACCCTCGACCTCGTGGAGATGGTGTTGGCCAAGACCCTTCCCGATGTGCACGCGCGCTACGAGGCCTTGCTCGTGCCTCCCGAAGGCCAGGCCCTGGGGGCCGAGCTCCGTGCCCGACGCGATCGGGCCCAGGCGGGGATCCTGGCCCTCCGTGGGCATGGCCGGCCCATGGAGCACAACCCGGTGTTGCGCCGCTCCATCGCGGTCCGCAATCCCTATGTCGACGTCCTCAACGCGCTTCAGGCGGCGTTGCTGCGGCGGGTCCGGGCCGCAGAGCAGCCCGATCCCATCCTCGATCAGGCGCTGCTGACCACGGTCAACGGCATCGCGGCAGGCATGCGCAACACGGGCTGAGCGACGCTCACGAGCTGCGGGCGACCCAGCGCCGCCGGCGGAGCTCATCGCGGGGCGTAGGCTGGGGGTATGTTGCCGCGCCTCACTCTCCTGCTGTTCTCGCTCTCACTCTCGTGCAGCGGACCTGACTCGCCAGGCGTGACCTGCCCAGCAGGCACGACTGTCGCGGGTGAGGCGCCCCCATCCGGCCTGGAGCTGAGCCCGCCACCGGAGACCCTGGAAATGGCCCATCGGGGCTGGGAGCTCCGCTGTCACGATGCCGAGGAGCGGGAGCAGGGTCCCTTCCTGTCCTGGCACAGCAACGGACAGCTGGCGGCCGACGGCCGCATGACCGATGGACGCGTGGTGAGCGCCACGTGGTGGGACGAACACGGCCGGCCATTGATGACCCAGGAGGGCAAGGTCCGGACCCTGACCCTCCACCACGACAACGGGGTCCGAGCGGTCGAGGGTCGGATGGTCGGAGGTGCCAAGGACGGCGTGTGGCGGGAGTGGGACGAGGCGGGGGTGCTGGTGACCGAGGTGCGCTTCCAGGAGGGCGAGCTCGACGAGGTGAGGCTTGGAGATCCGGTGCTCTTCCAGACCGACTGGCAGGGCCTGGGCGTGGCGCCCAGTCCGTCCGTGCAGCTGCCCGAGTCCTCCTCCCATCAGCCGGTCGCGCTCGCTGTGAACGTGGTCATCACCGCCGATCAGGTCGTGGTCGACGGGGTGCCCGCGCTTCACTTACGAGACGGTGTGGCCGCGCCGGACGACTTTCGCGGGATGCTGCTGGTCAAGCTCTACGATCGACTCGTCGAAAAACATGCGGCGTCCATGGAGCTGCACGCGCTGTCCGGGGTGGGAGACCCGGACGCGATGCTGCTCCAGGTCCATCGAGAGCTTCCGTTCCGTGCCCTCCAGCCTGTGCTGTACACGGCCGGTCAGGCGGGCTTCGAGACCTTCCTCCTGGTGACCACCGACCCCGCTGTGCAGTGGCCGCCGCGGTCTGGACT
>JAERSX010000411.1 GCA_016845285.1 Deltaproteobacteria bacterium
GGCGATGAGGCCGGTGAGTGTAGCGACGGAGCCGACAACGACCGGGACGGGGCGTTCGACTGTCTGGACGAGGACTGCAGCGGGAGCACCGATTGTCTTGGTGATGCCGACACCGACTCCGACACCGACTCCGACACCGACTCCGACACCGACTCCGACACCGACACAGACACCGACACAGACACAGACACAGACACAGACACAGACGCCGGCATCTACACGGCGTACAGCCTGCGCATGGAGGCCAACTACGCCTTCAACGCGCTCTACGAGGACTGTCAGAAGGTCTACGAGGGCAACGGGACACGGGAGGGCGCGGACGGCTCGCATGTCTGGTTCGACGGGACCTACGTGGTGACGAGCGACGACTGCACCGATGACACCAACCTGGACCAGCTCTGGCCTTGGTACGACACCGGAGCGAGCGCCACCATGGTGGGCTTCGTCTTCGGCGACGACCTGGGCTCCCTCGATGCATGGTGGGCCCATCCTGTCGCAGTCAGCGACTACGGATCGGCCAAGTGGTACATGTACGACATGGCTGCAAGGGTCGAAGACGACGCCATCACCTACAGCGAATACGGCGGCGACGGCGAATACGTCACGGTGGAGTACATCGTCACGGCGAGCTTCAGTCGTGACTGAGTACGCCACACCGAGGGCGGCTCACACCTTGAGGAGCGCCTTGACGTAGCCCGTAGCGTCTCCGGAGAGGTCGGATTCGGCGAGGGCGGCGGCCGCAGCCAGCGCGTCTTCGTCCGCTCCCTCTCCGGCAAACTTCCCCTGCACACGGCGCACGGTGTCGGACCAGTCCCAGCCCGGCGAACCCCAAGCCACATCGCGGCGCTCGGGCCAGTTTCCGCCGCGGGTGGTGTAGACCTTGACCTCGGCACCGTAGCGGAACTGCCACTGCTCGAGGGGAGCCTCTGACAGGTCTCCACTCTGGTAGCGCAGGCGCTCCATGAGCTGTCCGGGACGGCGGCGCAGCACCTTGAGCAGGTCGCGACCTCCGAGGGGCAGGCGTCCATAGATGCCGGTGGCGCGCATGCCCGCGGTGCGCAGCTCCGCGCTGGTGACTCCAGCGAGAAGGGGGCCGAGCACATCGACCACATGCTCCACAATATCGAGGGTGCGGGCCCAGTCGTGGGTGATCTCCACCTTGCTCGCCACCTCGGTGATGGCATCGTGCTTCCGGGCCAGGAAGTCCTCGGTGAGTTCGGCTGGCCCGAGGGAGTGGGCGGCCACCAACACACCGATGCTGGTGCGTACACAGCTGCTCACGGCACCCGGTGCGAGGGAGGGGTGGCGGGAGCGGAGCTCGGCCATGTTGAAGGTGGGCGCTCCCACGGTCAGCTCGATGCGATCGACCTGGTTGACGCGCAACCGCTTGTCTGCGGCCTTGACGTGCCGCATCAGGATCTCGTGGACCGCCTGGACCGGGACCGCGATGAACGGGTTCACGGGCATCAGCCCAAAGGCCAGCGTCTCGGTGAGCCAGGCCTTGCCCAGCCCCGTGTAGGCGTTGCGGAGGGGCACCCAGCTCAAGGCTCCCAGGATGCCGTCCCGATCGTCGAGGAGGCTCAAGGGTCCCTTGGCGCCTTCCTTGGCAAGCGCCACAGCGTCGACGGCCTGGACTGCAGATCCCGCGGCGATGAGGCACTTGCCCAGACCGCCGCCGAGCTGACTCGCCAGCGGCACACGGCGGGGCACTGCGAGGGCCAGAGCCAGCGCGTGCGCGAGCTCGTCTGCATCGAGCCCCTCGAGGAGTCCAAAGGCAGTGGTGACCCCTGCGGTGTGGACCGCAGACCAGATGGCCCCCGGGCTGGGCCCGAAGATCAGGCTGGCCCCGACCCGGCCGGCGACCTCGTTGGCCGCGACCGTCGCGGTGTGCAGGTCAGCCACGGTGTGGCCCTTGGCCGCAGCCCAGGTGGCCGCCGTCGCACCGATGCCCACCGGGCCGAAGACCAGGTGATCGTCATGGTCCAGCAAGGTGCCCAGGGCCATGTGTAGGCGCAGGGCATCGCGCTGTGGCGCAGTCTTGCCGCCTACGAGTTGAGCCTTTCCGCGGGTACCACCTGCTCGGCGCAGCTGGTCGGCGAAGGGCCGGTCGGCGACTGCCTTGATGGCACCAGCGGCGCTCAGGTGCTGGAGGCGTGCGCGCTCGCGCACAGAGCGAGGCAGGTCGTCGTAGCTGAGGTCGCGGGCCCAGGTGGCCAGGCGCTCGATGATGGTGCCCATTCGTGGGGTCATTCCGGGTCGAGAGTCGGAGGTTCGGAGCGATTGGATCGGTCGGAGCGGTGCTCGCGCTCCTGAGGTATCGGCCGGCCCCTCAGAATGCGAGGGAGCACTGCGCGCCAGCGGACCAGAGCTTGCCGCCGACAGGGATGGACGCACCGTCCACCGGGGCTCCCGGGCGGTAGGGCGTCGCGTCGCCGACGTTCAGCTGGCCGCTGGCCAGGAGCTGCATGGTGGCGTGGATGTCCCAGTTGACGGGGCCGCCGACGAACTCGAAGGGGTCGCGATGCTCGGCACCAAACCCGGCACTGAGCACCATGCGATCTGCGTCGATGAGTGCGGTCTTGCCGCCCTGGCTGACCAGAGGTGAAGGAACGATGCCGCCACCGCCGCGCACACGGAAGCGGAGATACTCCGCCTTGGTCGACAACGGGATCTCGGCAAAGGCGAACTCGCCACCGGCGCGCAAGCTCGTGGTCGCCGAGAGCTCGAGGCTGTAAGGATTTCGGTCGGCGATGGTGTTGTCGGGCAGTGACAGCAGCTGCGTGTCGAGGGTGCCCTCGGACTGCACCACGTTGAGGCGCATGAGGTTCCACCAGGTCCGCTCCAGATCGACATAGAGCCGAACCGGGTCCTGGTCCCAAGCGGCGCCCATCAAGAGCCTGTCCGGCACATAGTGGTCGAAGATGTCCATCTGGATGCTGGACAGCAGGACGACGACGAGCGGCTCCAGCTCTCCGAGCTCCTCGGCGTTGATGTTGCCCTGGAGGTCGACGGAGACATCTACGGGCAGCCCGGTACGGCCGCGGTAGCTCACACCCAGGTGCAGTCCGTCCAGCGGCTCGATGAGCTCGCCCACATCCCACGCCAGCGATGCGACAGGCGCGAAGGCCGGCACCAGATCCACCTCCAGCTGATGCACGTCGAGCCCGACCTGTTCGACCAGGTCGCCGAGGTCCTCGTCCCCTTCCCCGGCTCCTGTCACCCCTACGTCGAGGGTCAGCGTGATGCGCATCCGCACCCGGGTCACCATCTCCACCGCCCCACCCACCGAGACGCCAGGGAATTGCTCCCAGCCAAACCCCACCATGAGCTCGTAGCGGTGGGGACGGTTGGCATACATGAACCAGTTGGGCAGCGACGAGTCGAAGGTGTCGATGCGGAGCAGCCGGTCTTTCGGCACGTAGGCGGCGAGGGCCAGACCAAAGCGATCGCCCACGGGTCGTCCGAGGCCGATGGTCAGGGCATCTGCAGGGTCGACCGCGGAGCTGAGCTGCAGGGGCGTGTCCGTGTCGTCGACGATGCCGTCCTGGTTGGTGTCCCAGTAGACGTCGGGGAAGGGCGCGAAGGACGAGCGCGCCAGGGTGTACCCCAGCTGAGCCTCGAAGAGCTCCATCTGCTGGAGCAAGGCCGGATTGCGGAACAGATCGCCGGGGCCGTCGGCCAGCGCCACCCCACCGCCGCCACGCCCCATCGTCCGGGCGTCAAAGCCGTAGATCTCTACCGGGCCGGCTAGTGCGGCAGCAATGCCACCCAGGAGGACGCTGATCATGATCTCGATCGCTCAGGCGTAGCCGATCTCTGGGACCGGAGTGAGCGACAGCTGTCGCAAGCGCTCCACCAGTCCCGGACCGGTCTCTCCGGGCAGTGCCTCGCGCAAGCATGCGACCCTGCCAGCCAGGTAGGCCGTGGCCATGCCGGGGCCCTTGAAGGAGCCACGATCGCCACCCACGCGCTCATAGCCGTGGGTCAGGAACTTGCCGGTGAGGTGTCCCCAGTCGGACCGTGGGAAGCGGTGGGAGGCGAAGTAGTAGAATTTGTCGATGGGGCAGTCGCGGTGGGTGGCGACTCCGATGGTCTCGGGCAGGTCGGCCGGGTATGCGCGATCGCCCTTGGGGTGGGCGGCGGCGAGGACGACCGCGTTGGCCTCGACGGCGAGGTGGCAGCAGTCCCGCAGCAGCAAGGCCTTGCCCATGTTGGGGGTGCCCAGGCTCAGGTTGATGACGTGGGCGCCGTTGCGGTAGGCGGTCTCGATACCGGCAGCCATGAGGTCAGCGCTGGTACGAAGACGCTCGTCCATGATGCGAACCGCGTAGAGCTCCACCTCGGGCGCCACCTCGAGCACAGCCGCAGCGATGTCGGTGCCATGCCCGTTGCGATCCTTGTAGTCGCCGCCGATGCCTGCATGGCCCGTCGCACTGAGCTCGAGATGCCAGCCGTCGACCCGCACGCCGGCCAGACGTGGATCGTCCGGATTGATGCCACTGTCGATGATAGCGACCTTGACACCCTTACCCGTGTATTCCGTACCGCGAAAGCGCATCTGCCGTCCGAGCTTGGACGCCACTCTATGA
>JAERSX010000412.1 GCA_016845285.1 Deltaproteobacteria bacterium
CTACGTGCTGAGCAACGGCCAGGAGGCGATGGCCCTGCTCTTCGATCGGGAGGCGGGCAGCAACGTCTTGGAGGTCACCGAGGATCTCCTGGCGGAGACCGCGCGCATCGACGCCGAGATGCTGGCGCCCCGGGGCCTGCGCATCGACGTGGTCAGCGACCAGCGTGGCTACATCACGGGCGCGCTCGCGCTGGTGCGCTCCAACCTGCTCATCGGTGGGGCCCTGGCCATCGGTGTGTTGTTCGCCTTCCTGCGCAGCGCGTCGGCCTCGGCCGTGGTGGCCACGGCCATCCCGGTCTGCGTGGTGGGGACGGTGCTCGGCATGAGCCTGCTCGGTCGAACCGTCAACGTGGTGAGCCTGGCCGGCATGGCCTTCGCCGTGGGCATGGTGGTCGACAACGCCATCGTGGTGCTCGAGAACATCGACACCTGGCGCCGCCGTGGGGCCAGCGCCGCAGAGGCGGCGCTGGAGGGCACCCGTGAGGTCTGGGGTGCCATCGTGGCGAGCACGCTCACCACGGCCGCGGTCTTCCTGCCCATCATCGGCTGGCAGGATGTGGTGGGCGAGCTGCTGCGCGATGTGGCTGTGGCCATCACCGTGGCGGTCATGCTCTCGCTGGTGGTCTCGGTCGTGGTGATCCCGAGCTTCTCGGCCCGCTTGCTCCGTGCAGATCGGGTGCGCCCTCAGGGTGCGGGACTCGGAGCCTGGCTGCGGGGTCGGGTGCTGCGGCGGGTGGAGGGGCTCGTGGCCTCGCGGCTGAAGAGCCTCGTGGTCGTCGTGGGTGCCGTGGGTGCCGCCCTCACCGTCGCCGTGAGCTTGCTGCCTCCCATGGAGTACCTGCCGGCCGGGAGCCGCAACTTCATGTATGCGGTGGTGGTGCCTCCCACGGGCACGGGGGTCGAGGAGATGCACGCCATCGGCCAGCATGTCCAGACGGCGATCCTGCCCCACCTCGCCGAGAACGGCGGCACCGGGCCCGCCATCGGCCGCACCTTCTTCGCGGCGCTGCCGGGTCGCGGCTTCATGGGCGCGAGCGGTGCCACCGACGATCAGATCGGTCCCACCGTGGCCTTCGTCAACCAGGTGCTGCGGGGTGTGCCGGGCGTGATGGGCTTCGCGAGTCAGGCCAGCCTCTTCGGACGCAGCCTGTCGAGTGGCCGTGGCATCGACCTCGAGATCTCCGGGGCAGACACGCCCACGCTGGTCGAGGCCGGTGGTGTGCTCATGGGCAAGCTCAAGGCGGTGCTGCCCGAGGCCGCGGTGCGTCCCACCCCCAACCTCGACCTCGGCGGGCCCGAGCTTCGCGTGCTGCCCGAGCGCCAGCTGGCGGAGCCCCTGGGGCTGACCCCGGCCGAGGTGGGTGCGGCCGTGGATGCCCTCGTCGACGGGCGCATCGTGGGCAAGCTGGGCCCAGCGGGTGCGCCGCAGCTCGACGTGGTCGTGCAGGCCGCGCCTGGCGCGGACAGTCCCATGAGCTTGCTGGCCATGCCCTTGGCCACGCCGACCGGCGAGGTGGTCCCGCTCTCGACGGTCGCCCGCACGGCCGAGGTGCTCTCGCCCACCTCCATCTCCCGTGTGGAGCGGCGTCGGGCCATCACCCTGGAGATCTCGCCCTCCGAGGACATGGCGCTCGAGACCGCCATGGAGAAGATCCGCACCGAGGTGCTCCCGGAGGTGGTGCTGCCAGACGGCGTGGAGCCACGTCTGAGCGGGGCCGCCGGCAAGCTGGAGGAGGCCAAGACCCGCATGGGCGGCATCCTGTTGTTGGCCACGGTCATCAGCTTCCTGCTCATGTCCGCCCTCTTCGAGGACTTCCTGGCACCCGTGGTGATCTTGGTGACCGTGCCCCTGGCCGGCGCCGGTGGTGTGCTCGGCCTGCGGCTCGTGGACGCCACCCTGGGCTCGCAGCCCCTCGACATGATGACGGCGCTGGGCTTCGTCATCCTCATCGGCGTGGTGGTCAACAACGCCATCCTCATCGTGGACGGCGCCCTGAAGCGGCTGCGCGACGGTGTGGGCCTGGAGTCCGCCACGTCAGCCGCGGTGGGAGCGCGGGTGCGTCCCATCTTCATGAGCTCTCTCACCAGCCTGGCCGGGCTGCTCCCGCTCGTGCTCTTCCCGGGCGCCGGCTCTGAGCTCTACCGGGGTGTGGGGGCCATCGTGCTCGGTGGTCTCGCCCTGTCGACCCTGCTCTCGCTCTTCGTGGTGCCGTGCCTGTTCTCGCTGCTGTGGCGTCTGCGGGGTGCGCGGTGATCGTCGGCCTGCTGGCGATCTTCGGGGCGATGGCGGGGGCGGCGCCGTACGAGCTGCAGGAGGTTCGAGCCGAGGTGGTGGCGCGGGCGCTGCAGGTGGAGCGGGCGCGGCTCGTGGAGGCGCAGGCACGTGCTGGGGCGCGGGGCGCTGTGGCTGACGCACTTCCTTCGGTGGTGGGTCTCGGCCGCACCGACCTGGGGGGCGGGATGACGGGCATCGGCTTCACGCGTGGAGCCGGGGTGCAGCGCTCCGTGGGGGTCGCGGCGAACTGGAGCTTGCTGTCGCCGGCCGACTGGGGTGCCATCGGTGCGGCGCGGCACGAGGTGGTGGCCACGTCTGCGTTGTTGGCGTGGGCCGAGGTGGACGCTCGACGGGTGGCGACGGTCTCGGTGGCCGAGGTCTGGGCTGCCCAGACCCAGCAGGAGCTGGCGGTGACGACCGCGGAGGATGCGCGCCGGGCCGCCGTTGCGGTCGACGCCCTCACCGGAGCCGGTCTCCGGCCTGCGGCCGACGCAGCCCGCTTCCACGCCGAGGCCATCCGCCTGGAGGCTGAGCGCCACGAAGCCGATGCGGGTGTGATCGCCCGCTGTAGCGAGCTGCAGGCCCTGCTGGGGGTCCCCATCGACGGGGACTGCACCGTCTCGCCGCCGACATGGGGTGAGCCCGTCTCGGGCCCGTCGAGCCACCCCGCCCTCGATGCAGCGGCCGCCCTGGTGCGTGCAGCTCGGAGCGAGGTGATGGCGACCACAGGCGCGCGCGCCCCCAGGCTGAGCGCCGGCGCCGGCATGGCCTGGTACGACGGCCCCGAAGCGACGGGATCTGGCTGGAGTGCAGGCCTGGACCTGACGGTGCCGCTGGTGGCGGGTGGAGCCGGGCTCGCCGACGGGGCCCATGCCCGGGCGGGTGTGGCCCTCGCGCAGCTCGATCTCGATGACCAGGAGCGGGCCCTCCGTGCGGCGCTCGTGTCGGCGGAGGCCCGCCTGGCTGCTGCTCGTCGAACCGCTGCGGCTCGGGTGCGGGCGGAGGCGGCGGCCCGGGAAGCTCTGGCTCTGGTCCAGGCTCGCTACGACGCCGGTGTGACCGAGC
>JAERSX010000413.1 GCA_016845285.1 Deltaproteobacteria bacterium
AGGCCGGCCAGATCGCGGGCATCGCACGCCGCCGCACCTGGCTGCCAGGGCCCGACAATGTCCTCGCCGACGAGCCCTTCCTGCCACGGCCAGCCTGGTCGAAGCCCCTCCGAGGCCAGGGCTGGGGCTTGGCGATGAAGGTCAGCATCGCCGCAAGTCAGAGTTGGCAAGACGACGCCCAAGAGCTCGGCGAGGTGATCCGCGCATCCACCTACGGAAGCCCCCGCTTCGTCGATCACCCCCGCAAACGTGGCATCCACCTCGTGGACTCCCTGCCCGCCGCGGTCGAGGCACCGGAGGTCTTCGAGCAGCCAGGTGCCTTCGCCATGGTCTCGCGACTCGGCCAGCTCGTGGTGGCCGCCCACGACGAGGCGGGACGCTCCCGGGCCGTAGCAGCCCTGCTGTCCGCCCTCGGAAACCAGCTCACCCTCCCCGCAATCGCCCTCGCCGACGCACCCGCCATCACCCTGCGCCCGCTCTTCGTCCGCTGGCACGCCTCGCGCAGCTGGCTGGGAGAGGGTGTGGAGCCCGCCACCCTGGAGCAGCTGGTCGACCGGGGCCGCTTCTCGGACGTGTTCGTCGATGCGACGAAGAGCATGGTCCAGGGCACCGAGACGTCGTCCTCGTCGTCCTTCGCCCGGGACTTCCACGCGCGCACGGGCGTCCCCCTGTCCCCCGCACTCGACACCCCCGCCCACGCTGAGTGGCTGCTGAGCCAACACCCTGAGCTCGCCGAGGGTGTGAGCCGCAGCATGGTGTGCACCCGCCATCCCCAGACCCGGGACACCCTCAGTAGCTGGGCAACCCGCCTCATGACGACCTTTCCCGATGGGCCCTACGTGTTGCTCGGCTTCGACGAAGCCCTGTGGCGCTCGACGCGGCTCATGGGGGACGAGCGCTGCCCCCGCTGTGCCGGAACGCCACGGGCCCGGCTCCTGGCCGATCACCTGGACGACCTGGCCACCCAGGTCATCTCCGCTGGCCGCACCCCGGTGGTGTGGTCAGACACCTTCGTGGCCGGCTGGAACGGGAGCAGCCAGGGAGGCCAGCACGCCCTGGAGGCCGTGTCCAGCGAGGTCAGGGCCACCCTCCACCTGCTGAGCTGGTCACGGGTGGGCGACACCCTGGGCACGCTGGGCACCGCCGGCTGGAAGGTGATCCGCGGCCACACCGGCTACCACGACTGGCGCCGTCCCGGTCTCGCCGCTGCCAGAGACCAGGTCGCGGGCGAGGCCGTCGCCCTCTTCCAGCCCGACCCCCGCAGCGCCTTCGGCACCGCTCCCGGCACCCGTGCCGTCGCCCACCACTGGTCGCGGGCCCTGGCCGCCGGCGCCACCGCCTGGGAGCCTGCTCTCGCCGACGAGCCCCTCGCTCACCTCCTCGACTGGATCGCAGCCCGTCCGGGGCCGGGCGCCTCACCTCGGTTCGGCGGCTCTCGCATGGCTCTACCCGTGAGCGGAGGCGGCGAGGGCGTGCTGCAGCCGGGGGTCGTGCTGCCCCAGAGGCTTCAGGTTGGCCAATTCCACTTCCGAGATCCGGTGACACATGTGGCCACCCAAGGCCACCCGCTCCACATCGAGACCAAGCTCAAGCCACCTCGGCTCGCGCTGCTGGTGTCCGCCGAGCTCTCCCGCGACACAGCCCGCAGGCTGCGCGCCGACATGAGCGCGGCATCTCCCCTGCCCCCTCCCATCGCCGAGGTCAGCTTCGGCGGCGTTGCCCGTCACGCACAGCCTCTCCACTACGGTCTCCACGTCTACACCGCCGATGTCGGCCCCGAGCCCGTGCCCATGTGGTTCGGCCACGACACAGCCACCCTCCCCTCGCCCGAGGCCGCAGCCCTGGGCCTCGACGCCACCGACCGCCAGCTCACCGTGCTCCTCATAGATGCGCCGGCCGGGTGGTCGGGTGGCGTGAAGCTGAGCGTGCTGGTCGAGGGAGCGGAGGTGGCGGTACACGGGGCCGTCGGGCACTGAGATCCCCCGCGGCTATCGCCTGAGCCTCCCCAGCTTCGCCTTGATCTTGTCGACCACCACCGCATCGTCGGAGGTGCGTCCGAAGGCCCACACCCCCGCGGCAAAGGCGGCGAGCAGCCCCAGGGTCAGCGGCAGCCGCACCGACAGCTCGAGGTCGAAGAGGCGCAGGCCAGCGGCGCCTGCAGCGGCGAGGCCCAGCAGCCCGAGGGTGCGTCCGCTGAAGGGGAAGCAGCGGAGCAGCAACCAGACCTCGCCCAGGCGCCAGAGCGACCAGGCCGCCAGGGTCGTGGCCGTGGCCATGGCGGCGCCGAGGCTGCCGTGCAGCGGGATGAGCCAGAGGTTGAGGCCGATGTTCAGCGCCGCCGCCACCACGCCGTTGGCGAGGTTGAGCATGGCGTGGCCCGACATGGGGATGAGGCGCATGGTGGGCGCACAGCTCACGCTCACCGCCTGCCCCAGCACCAGGATCAGGAGCGGCCCCAGGGAGTGGGTCAGGTACTCGTCGGCGAACAGGCCCAGGATCAGCTCGGGAACGCCGAGCAACACGAGGTAGAAGGGCGCCGTCAGGATGACCAGCCAGCGGGTCACGTTCTTCAGCAGGGCGTCGAGTCGGGCCCGCTCTCCGCTCTGGACGAGCTCCGAGATCATCGGGTTGAACATGCTGGCGATGGCATTGACCGGCATGGCCCCGATGACCGCCAGCGAGGCCGCCACCCGGTAGTGACCCACGTCCGCCATGGTGGCCAGGGCCGTGAGCATGAGCACGTCCATCCACTGGTTCAGGCGGAAGACGCCGGCCGTGAGGCTCTGGGGAATGGAGTACGCGAGCACCCGACCCGGCTCGATGATGGCCTTGACAGCCCGATCCCGGAGGAGGGCAGCGTAGTGACGCCGTGCCCCCCAGATGGCCACCACCAAGCCCACGCCGTGGGCGACGACGAAGG
This sequence comes from Deltaproteobacteria bacterium, assembly GCA_016845285.1. Classification (GTDB taxonomy): domain Bacteria; phylum Myxococcota_A; class UBA796; order UBA796; family UBA2385; genus BH17. The sequence goes on from JAERSX010000413.1 coordinate 2,921, forward strand.
CGACCAGGGCCCCGGCGAGGCCCCAGCCACCCACCAGCGCCACGGTGATGCCGAGGAGCAAGCTGCCG
>JAERSX010000414.1 GCA_016845285.1 Deltaproteobacteria bacterium
GCCTCGGCGGCGGCGACGGTCAGGGCTCCGATGAGGGTGGGGGCGACGAAGGCGGCGGCGACGAAGGCGGCGGCGACGAAGGCGGCGGCGACGAAGGCGAAGACCCGAACGATGCACCGCAGGTCGAGGTGGTCCACCCCATCGCCGGCGAGTACGGCGAGGAGGGCGAGGCCTTCGAGTTCGTCATCTCGGTCTACGACAGCGTCGATGCGCCCGAAGGCCTCGTCCTGTCCTTCGAGTCCGACAAGGACGGGATCTTCTGCCAGCCCACCGCCAACGCCACGGGCGTCGCCCGCTGCGCGCAGGCCCTGCCGCCGGGCGACCACGCGCTCGTCTTCTCGGCCACCGACTCCGAGGGCTACACCGGCGAGGCCAGCCAATACTTCACGGTGATGGCCCAGACGGCCATCGACAACGACGGCGACGGCTACACCGAAGACCAGGGCGACTGCGACGACGACGACGTCAATGCCTACCCCAACGCCCCCGAGATCTGCGATGGAGCCGACAACAACTGCGACGGCACCATCGATGAAGGCTGCTACGACACGGGCGGCGAAGGCGGCGGCGAAGGCGGCGGCGAAGGCGAAGGCGGCGGCGAAGGCAGCCACGACACGGGCCTCTGAGGGGATCGACCCACAACGGAGACGAGCACGGCCGAGTCTCTACACGATCCGCAGCTTGTACGGATTGTTCTCGAGGGTGGCTTCGTAGTCTTCGAGGGCCTTCTCGGCCTTGGTCAGCCACTCCTTGAAGACCTCGTTGTCCCCCTCGAAGTTGATGGCGAACTTGATGTTGGTCACGCACGACTTGAAGCTCTTGCTCTTCCAGTCACGCAGCGCCATCTTCCAGAACTTCTCGGCGTTGGGATCGGTGGCGGCGTGCTCGGGATCGTCGGCCTTCTTGTCGGCCTGGGCCGCCGCGTTGGCGTCGTCGGTCATGCGCAGCGTGCCCCCAACCAAGAGCTGGTCGTAGCGCGCACGCTTCTCCGGATCCTTGAGGCAACGGTAGGCCTCGTTGACCAGGCGGTAGATGTCGTTGGCCTGACCCTGGGCCTTGGGATCCCGCAGGGCCGAGAGGCGATCGGGATGCAGGCGCCGGCTCTCGGCACGGAAGGCATCGCCCACGGCGTCTGGCGCGCAGTCCTGGTCTACCTGCAGCACGCGGTAGTAGTCCAGGGCAGACAACAGGCCGTGCAGGGCGTCGATCTCGATGACCATGCGTGTTCGGGCGTCCATGGGCGGCGCTCCATTTGGCCGGGGATGCGGTGAGGCCGGCCCTAGAATCCTAGCTCATCGAAGCGCATCTGCTCGACCTCTTCGTGGCTCAGCTTGCTCGATGCCTCGATGCGCAGAGACTGGGCCACCCGGGTCGCCGTGTCTTCAGCGGTGACGTGCACGATGCCGTCGGCGTCGATGGCGAAGGTCACCTCGATGCGCACCACCCCCCGAGGTGCCGGTTCAAGGCCCTCGAGCACGAATTCACCGAGGAGCTCGTTGTCGGTGGTCATGCGGCTCTCGCCCTGGAACACCGAGATGCGCACCTCTGTCTGGTTGTCGTGGGCCGTGTGGAAGGTCTTGGACGACTGCGTGGGGATGGGACTGTTGCGGGGCACCAGCGGTTCGACGAAGCCACCGACGGTGCGCACACCCAGGGTCTGGGGGGTGACGTCGAGGAGCACGGCGCCTGCCGCCTCCGTGAACGAGGTCAGGCTGTTGGCCTGGATCGCCGCACCGAGCGCCACGACCTCGTCGGGGTTGAGGTGCGCAAAGGGCCGCTTTCCGAAGTAGTGGGCGACCGCCTCGCGCACGAGCGGAAAGCGGGTCATGCCGCCCACGAGCAGCACCGCGTCTACCTGGGCGGCCGTGAGGCTGGCCTGGCTGAGCGCGTCATCGCACACCACGAAGGTGCGTTGGATGAGCGGGGTCACCAGCTGCCGCACCATGTTGCGGTCGACGCGCGTGCTCAGATGGACCGACTCGCCGCCGCTGTCCTTGACCACACTGGGCACGCGCACGTCGACAGCGTCGGCATCGCTCAAGGCGCGCTTGGCAGCCTCGGCCGCGATGCGGAGCCGGATTCGGGCACCCAGGTTCTCGGACACGTCGACGCCGGTCTCCTGCTGAAGGATCCCAGCGAGATGGTCGGCGATGGTGACGTCGAAGTCGTCGCCACCGAGGAAGGTGTCACCCGAGGTGCTGATCACCTCGAAGAGGTCGTCATCGAGCCGGAGGATCGAGATGTCGAAGGTGCCGCCACCGAGGTCGTAGACCGCCACATGCTGTCGGCGTCCCTGGCCGAAGCCATAGGCCAGCGCAGCCGCGGTGGGCTCGTTGATGATGCGCAGACACTCCAAGCCAGCGATGCGGGCGGCATCGCGGGTGGCCTGACGCTGCTGGTCGTTGAAGTAGGCCGGCACGGTGATCACCGCGCCGTCGACCACATCCCCTGTGGCCGCCTCGGCGACCGACTTCATGTGAGCGAGGATGTGGGCGCTGACTTCGGGCACGGCCAGAACCCGACCCTGGACGCGAACGCGCGCATCGCCATGGGGCCCGGCGGCGATGCCCCAGGCCACGTTGCGCCGCATGCGTTCGGCCTCTTCGCTGTTGTAGCGGCGCCCCATGAGTCGCTTGGCGCTGGTGACGGTCGACTCGGGGGCGTAGCTCAGCTGCTCCCGCGCCCGGGCGCCGATCACGACCGATCGCCCGTAGCCGAAGGCGACCACCGAGGGGTGCACACCCAGCCCATCGCCATCCTGCAGAACCTCGGCCGTGCCGTCGCGAACGAGGGCCACCACCGAGTTCGAGGTGCCCAGGTCGATGCCAACCGCAATGCCCACGAACGCTCCGTCGGGTCAGGCGCCCGAGTCTCCTGCAAGGCCGTCTGCCGAGGATAGCAGTGGGGCAAGAACGGCGTGCATTTCGGCGTGAAGGCGGCCGTTCGTGGCCAGCAAACGCGGCCGCTGCAGATCGAGTGGACCACCGGCGATGTCCGTCACACATCCTCCCGCCTCCTCGACGAGGAGGATGCCTGCCGCCACATCCCAGGTTTGCAGGCCAAATTCCCAGTACCCGTCACCCACCCCTGACGCGATCCAGCAGAGGTCCTGACAGGCTGACCCTGCCCGGCGCAGCCCCTGGGCCCGCTCGAGCATGGCCAGCACGAACTTGAGGTACCGAGCGGCGCGTTCGCGTCGATCGTAGGGAAAGCCCGTCAGCAGCAGGGCAGCGTCGAGGTTCGGAGTGTCCGACACCGCCAGCCGCTTGTCGTCGCACCAGGCACCGCTGCCCCGACCGGCCCGGTAGCTGAGATCGCAGGGCACATCGTGGATGCAGCCTGCCACGATGTCGCCGTCCTGCTGGAGTGCCACGGAGACAGCGTAGTGGGGCATGCCATGGACGAAGTTCGTGGTGCCATCCAGGGGATCGACGATCCAACGGGTGGTCTGACC
>JAERSX010000415.1 GCA_016845285.1 Deltaproteobacteria bacterium
GAGGGGGGCCTCGACGGTGTGCTGCCAGTCCTCGGGCACGTTCTGCAGGACCAGCTCCAGCGGGTCGAGCACCGCCATCACCCGGGGGGCCGTGGCGTTGAGCTCGTGGCGCACGGCGTTCTCGAGAACGGTCATGTCGACCACGGAGTTGGTCTTGGTGATGCCGAGGTCGGCGGCGAAGGCGCGCACGGCTTCGGGTGGGTAACCCCGACGCCGCATGCCCCGGAGCGTGGGCATGCGGGGATCGTCCCAGCCCGAGACGTGGCCCTCTTCGACGAGCTGCCGCAGCTTCCGCTTGGCGGTGATGGTGTAGCTGACGTTGAGACGCGAGAACTCGAACTGGTAGGGCCGGGGAGCCTCGAAGAGGCTGTCGAGGACCCAGTCGTAGATGTCGCGGTTGTTCTCGAACTCCAGGGTGCACAGGGAGTGGGTCACACCCTCGATGTAGTCGCCCAGGCAGTGGGCGAAGTCGTACATCGGGTAGATGCACCAGTCGTCTCCGCGCCGGTAGTGGTGGGCGTGGCGGATGCGGTAGAGCAGGGGATCGCGAAGCTGCATGTTCGCGTGTGCCATGTCGATCTTGGCTCGAAGCACACACGTGCCGTCGGGGTATTCGCCGGCCTTCATGCGCGCGAGCAGGTCGAGGTTCTCGGCCACGGAACGGTCTCGGTAGGGGCTGTTCACGCCCGGCTCGGTCACCGTGCCGCGGTTGCGGCGCATGGTGTCGAGATCCTGGTGATCGACGTAGGCGAGGCCCTTCTTCACGAGCTGAACGGCGTATCCGTACAGCTCTTCGTAGTAGTCCGAGGCGAAGTAGAGGTGCTCGCCCCAGTCGTAGCCGAGCCAGCGGATGTCCTCCTGGATGGCGCGGACGTACTCGGGGTTCTCGGTCTCGGGGTTGGTGTCGTCGAAGCGGAGGTTGCAGCGCCCGCCGTGCTGGGCGGCGATGTCGAAGTCGATGCAGATGGCCGTGGTGTGTCCGATATGGGGGGAGCCGTTGGGCTCGGGGGGGAACCGTGTGACAACGCCCGTGTACCGACCCTGCTGCAGATCCTGCTCGATGCGTGCGCGGACGAAGTCGAGCTTGCGCGCGGTGGTTTCTGAGGGCGTCTTGGGGGCGGTCACGGATCCTCCTTGCGCGCGTTTCGTCCGCGCGGCGGCGCCCAGGGCCTAGCCGGTTGCCGGCCACGAGGCACGCTAGAGCACTCTCAGAGCCGGTCATGTCGGCGGCCGGCTCAGGACACCGAGTGCCTGCTCTCAGTGACTGTGGCCATCGTCCTCCTGGTGGTCGCCCTCTTCCTCGCCATGGTGATCGTCGCCTTCGTCGGCGTCCTTGCCGCCGGTGACCCAGGTGACGCTCAGGCCCACGGCCACGTCGTAGGGGGCGGTGGGTGTGCCCGAGAGGGGTACCCGCAGGTTTCCGCTCAAGCCCAAGGACTCGATAGGGGTCCAGACGGCGCCTGCCACGGCGCTCAGCTCGCGTAGCAAGCCCCAACCGATATCTGTGGGGGCGACGTTCACACCGCTCAGCCCGGCCCATGCGACCGCACGGGGCAGGCGTCGTGCCGCCTTCGTGTCCAGGCGGCTGAAGGTGCCTTGCAGCACCTCGTCGGACCCTTTGTACAGCGGCTTTCGTACCTCGACATCGGCCGCCACGAGCCACGTCCCGCCGTAGTGCCCACCCACTTGTACCCAGGGGTCCACCGACGATGAGGACAAGGGTGTGTAGCCGAAGGTTGAGACGGCGGAGCCGGTGGGGATTGTGAGGCCGGCCCGGGTTCGGAGTGCGCCCTTGGGCCCGTCGAGGGGTTGCCAGAGCGTGCCGATGCTGGTGTCGCGTGGGACGACCTCACCGTCCATGGTTCGCGTCAGGCTGCCACCGGCGCTCACCCCCCACCTGGAGCTGAGGTTGAGGTCGGAGCGTAGGCCCACCTGCCCGATCCAGTCGGGGGCGTCGACGGCGGTGCCGGCGAAGGTGCCGAGCTCCAGCCGCAGCTGTCCGGGGAGCAGGCCCCCTTCGAAATCAGATCTGCCGACCGGCAGGTTCGCGTCTGCTCACATCGTTCATTGGGCGTGTGCCGGCCAGGCGGCCACCAGGAAGAGCACGGTGCAGACGGCGCGGTAGGGGAGTGAGGACACTCAGTGCTCCGAGACGGTAGGCGAGATGAGCACGCCGGGGTTGAGGACCCCTGCTGGGTCGAGGGTGGCCTTGACCGAGCGCAGGATGTCACCGAATTGGTCCGGTCGTTGGGCAGCGTAGCCTGGGCGATGGACTCGGCCGACGGCGTGGTGGTGGGTGATGGTGCCTCCGCTGTCGATGATCGCCTCTGACGCCGCTTCCTTTACGGCCGTCCAGAGCTCCAGCTCTTCGCCGCGCACCGCTGGAGCCAGCCAGGTGAAGTAGGGGGCCGGACCGTCCGGGTAGACGTGGGTGAAGCGCATGCTGAGGATGCCCTGACCAACGCGGTCGCGAATCGTTCCCAGCACCGCGTCCCTGACGGCGCTGCGCAGGGCCTCGAAGCGCGACCAGGGCACGCAGGTCTCGAGGGTGTCGGCGATGACGCCCAGGCTCACCAGCGTGCTCTGGAGGTAAGGACCGTCGAAGAAGGACTGCCGCCAGGTGGCCGCCTGATCCGCGCTGCCTGGGACTCGTGGCTCGGACTCGCGGTGGCGCGGCGGATCGTGAACGCCGCCGTGTGCGCGCGCCAGGGCCAGGGCACGGTCCATGGGACCGGTCAGCGGTCCATTCGGCCCCTCGAAGCCGAGGATCAGCACGTGCTTGCCGGTGTGATCGACCTGGTTGAGCAGGGCCTCTCGGGCGTCGAGGAGGCGGCAATTCGTGGGAAAGAGGGCCGCCTGTGAGATCGCGTGGACCGCCGCCACGGCGCTCTCCAGCTC
>JAERSX010000416.1 GCA_016845285.1 Deltaproteobacteria bacterium
CCCTGATGACTTCGAGCTCGAGCTGGACGGCTACTACCGCACCCGGGGCCACGTCTTCGGCAACCTCTTCGCCGACCAGGACGGGACCGCCACCCTCATGACCCAGCGGCTGCGCCTGCAGCCCACGTTGAACTACCGCGATCTCGCCAAGTTCACGATGATGGTGGATGCCCTCGATGACGTCGCCTGGGGCGACAACGACTCCCTGGCTGCAACCTCGTTGTTCGCCGGAGACCCCACCAACACTGGCTACTACGCGCAGTACGACGGCCAGGAGCGCTCCACCTTCAACATGAAGCGCGCGTGGATGGAGTTCCGCCTGCCCGTGGGCGTGATGCGGGTCGGCCGGCAGGCCTCCAACTGGGGCATGGGGCTCCTCGCCAACGATGGCAATGGCTTCGACGATCTCTTCGGCGAGAACCACTACGGTGCGACCTACGACCGCATCATGTTCGCCACCAAGCCCGCGTCGATCTACTCGGCGATCGCGAAGAAGGAAGACAGGGGTACGCCGCTCTACCTGGTCTTCGGAGTCGACCGCCTGGTCGAAGATCCCCTCAACCAGTACTACGGCTACACCTGCGAGAGCGATCTCACCGACGGTGTGGACGACGAGTACGACGCCCGCTGTGACGATGACGGCGACGGCATCACCGACATGGACCACAGCTATGTGGACGACGAGCGTGACTCCAGCGTTCGACAGCAGGACTGGTTCGCTGACAAGGACGACGACGTCTATGAGTTCGTCTACGCCCTCATCTACAGGGGCGAGGGCGTCCGGATGTTCGGCAGCAACGGTGACCTGACCGCTGGCACCTACGTGGTCAACCGCAAGCAGGCCGAGACCAACAGCAACGTGCTCATCCCCGACGCCTACGTGAAGTTCCTCTGGAAGGGGATCTACCTGGAGTCCGAGGTCTTGCACATCCGTGGCAAGAGCTCAGCCATCGCGCTGCCCGGTGCGTACGACCCCTACGGTGACCTGGCCAACCCGCTCTACAAGGACGTCAACATCTGGGGCTATGTGGCCAAGGCTGGCTTCAAGCAAGGGCTCTACGACGTGATCTTCGAGACGGGCTCCGCCTCGGGCGACGACTACGTGGCTGATGTCGACTTCACCGGGCGCCCCCTCCACCCGGACTACAACGTGGGCCTGCTCCTCTACGAGGAGATCTTGGCGCGGGTGTCGAAGGAGACCTGGACCGACTCGGCGGATGGGCTGTGGAGCCGAGGCGGTGTCTACAACAGCCGCTACATCTACCCCCACGCCATCTACCGTCCCATGGAGAACTGGGAGCTCGTGGCCGCCTACCTCATGGCCTGGCCCAACCAGCCCGATGGCAGCCGCATCCTCTGTGCCGACTACGACGAGGTCGAGTGCAGCGAGTACAAGGCCACTGCACTCGAGCTGGGCTGGGAGATCGACTTCGCGGTGAAGCACACCTTCCACAACCACATCAACTTCTCGAGTGAGTTCGCCTACGCCAAGGTCAGCGATCGGGTGAACCTCGAGGGCGGGGGACTCGATCCGGACGGCAAGTTCTGGACTTGGCAGACCCGCTTCGCCTACGAGTTCTGAGCCAGGTGGTTGATGTGGCACAAGGCGTGGTGCTCGCGCTCCAGCTCTATGCATTGATCACGGTGCTGGATGTGGTCATTGCCTGGGTACAGCCGCGGCCGGACGAGTGGCCCCGGCGGGCGCTACATGTGCTGACCGAGCCCATGCAGCGCCCCCTGCGGCGCCTGCTTCCGCCCGGGCGCTTGGACGGCTGGGACCTCTCTCCGCTCGTGATCATCGCGCTCGTCGCGGTAGTACGGGTATGGTTGCACCAGCCATGATCGTCTCCCTGCTGACTCTGTTGATCGGCCTCGCGGCCGCGGACCCTGCTGCTGACCTGCGGCAGGCGGCCGATCCCGATCTGACCAGCGCCGCCCGCATGGAGGCCTTCGAGCGTCTGGTCCGCACAGGCACCACCGACATGCGGCTGGTGCTCGATGTGTGCGCGGACGGAGAGGCGGACACCCGTCGACGCTGGGTGGCTTGCCGGGTCCTGGGTCAGGTTCGAGGCGACCGGGCGCGGACGCAATTGCTCGCGCTGTTGAGCGACTCGGAGCCTGCGATGCGCACGGTGGCTGTGCAGGCTCTGGGCGATCTGGGCGATAGCTCGGTGGCACCCCAGGTGGCGGAGTTGCTGCAAGACGAGGCCATCATGGTGCGGGGCGGCACAGCAGAAGCTCTCGGCAAGCTGCGCAACCCCGCCACCGTGGCGCCTCTCGCCGCTGCTCTGTCTTCACGGGACAGCTACTACCGGGGAACGAGCACCTGGGTCCGTCGGCACTACGTGGTGGCACTGGGTCAGATCGGCCACGACAGCGCCATCCCCACGCTGCTCAATGCCCTCGACGACCCCGATCCCGAGGTCGTCGCGGCATCGGTGCCGGCCTTCGAGTCCATCGCCGGCTTCTCCTACTCGGAGGGGCGGAGCAACGCCGAGCAGCGCGCGGCCTGGCGGCGCTGGGGTCAGGCCCGCTCGCAATAGGCGGGAGGCTGGTCGTCCTCAGACGGCGATCTGCAGCTTGAGCACGGTTCGGCCGACGCCAATGGTGTCGCCGTTGCGGAGTCGGGAGACCCCGATTCGGCGGCCGTTGTGGTAGGTGCCGTTGGTGCTTCCCAGGTCGCGGAGGAAGATCATCTCCCTTCCGAAGACCTCCAAGACGGAGTGCCGCCGGCTGACCTCGAGGTCGCTCAAGGGAACCTCACCCATGCGTCGACCAATGGTCACATTGCCACGGGTGAAGCGGTAGACCTTGCCGGCATCCTGACCCGCGACCACCTCGACCACGGCGTTCATGCCAGGTGGCAGACGCAGGTCCTGGTCGATGACGTCCGCTGGTGTTCGGGTGCGGTCGGGCGAGCCCTGCAGCTCCACGAGCTCCTCGTCGAGCAGCCAGGCGATCTCGAGCTGAGCGCTGCTGCTTCCTGGCTTGCTTGCCAGCTCGACCTGGCTGTCCGCCAGGTCGATGAAGAGCACCATGCGGGTGTTGCCGATGCTGATCTCGGCGCCTGGCCGAAGGATGGCCTCGCGGACCAGGCGACCATCCACCAGCGTGCCGTTGGTGCTCCCCAGGTCTTGAATGACCCAGCTGTCGTCGCGGGGGAGGATCTGAGCGTGCGTCGAGCTCACCAGGGCATCATCGAGGAGCAGGTCGCCGCGCTTGCGCCCGATGATGAGGGGCTCGCCCGCACGGAGCGGTACGTTGAGCCCTTGGCGGGCACCGCCGATCACCTTGAGGAAGGCCGATGGCATCAGGCGGACTGGCTGCTGCGCTGCCGCCGGGCCTGGGTGCCCAGGTGGTAGAGGTGGTACCGCCCGGGGAGGGGACGGCCGAGCACCTCGCCCAGCTTCACACCGGTCTCGGCGAGGCGCTCGAGGTCGATGCCCGTTCCGTGGCCCATGGCCTCGAACATGTGGACGAGGTCTTCGGTGGCCGCGTTGCCCGAGGCGCCCGGTGCATAGGGGCAGCCACCCACACCGGCAACGGAGCCGTCGAAGATGCGCACGCCGGCCTCGTAGCCCGCCAGGATGTTGGCCAGGGCGGTGCCGCGGGTGTCGTGCATGTGCAGCGCGATGGAGGACAGGGGGACGCCCCCGCGGACCATGGCAGCCACCACTTCACGAACCAGGGTGGGGTTGCCCATGCCCGTGGTGTCACCCAAGGCGATGACGTCGGCGCCGGCTTGGCGGAGGCTCTGAGCGATCTGGACGGTACGCTCCACGTCGACCGTGCCCTCGTAGGGACACCCGAACACCGTCGAGATGTAGGCCCGGACGGTGAGCTGAGCGTCCTTGGCGGTGCTGATGACCTGGTCCAAGGTGGCCAGGCTCTCCCGACGCGTGCGATTGAGGTTCTTCTTGTTGTGTGTCTCGGACGCCGACATGAACGTGGCCACGTGGCCGATGCCTGCGTCGAGCGCCCGATCCAGACCCCGCATGTTGGGGATCAGAGCCCAGTAGCGAACCCCCTCGTGGGCGGGCAGCTGGGGCACGAGCTCGGCGGCGTCGGCCAGCTGAGGAATCCATGACGGGCGCACGAAGCTGGTGACCTCGATGTCGCGCACGCCAGTGCGGGCGAGGCCATCGATGAGGGCCAGCTTGTCTTCGGTACGAACCACGGCGGCTTCGTTCTGGAGGCCGTCCCGGGGCGAGACCTCGTAGATGTGGACCTGTGCTTCGGTCACCGCTGCTCCTGGGTGGGCATCGAAGAATCGACGCCTCGGACCATCAATCTAACACTACCGCCGACGCCCCATCAGCTTCACCATGACGGCTTTCTGAGCGTGGAGCCGGTTCTCTGCCTGGTCGAAGACCACGGACTGGGGCCCGTCGATGACCTCGGCAGACACCTCTTCTCCGCGGTGGGCAGGGAGGCAGTGCATGAAGATCGCACCGGGTCGGGCCGAGGCCATCAGCTCTGCGTTCACCTCGAAGCCCTCGAAGCGCTTCAGGCGCTCCGCGTGCTCGGCCTCCTGCCCCATGCTGGCCCAGACGTCGGTGTAGACCACATCGGCGTTGTCGACGGCGCCGTGGGGATCTTCGGTGATCAGCACACTTCCGCCGGTGTCGGCCGCCATCTCTCGGGCCCGGCGAACCGTCTCCTGGTCCGGGGCGAAGCCGCGGGGATGGCCCACGGCCACGTGCATGCCCATGCGCGCGCAGCCGAAGAGGATCGAGTGGGCCATGTTGTTGCCGTCACCGATGTAGGCGAGCTTGCGGCCTTGGAGGTCGCCCAGCGCCTCTTCGACGGTCTGGAGATCGGCGAGCACCTGGCAGGGGTGGTTGAAGTCACTCAGGCCGTTGATGACCGGCACGCTGCCGTTGGCGGCGAGGTCGACGACGTCGCTGTGGGCGAACACGCGCGCCATGATGCCGTCCACATAGCGACTCAGGACTTGAGCGGTGTCCGAGATGGTCTCGCCGCGATGGAGCTGGATGTCGGTGGGGCCGAGGTAGATGCCCTGCCCTCCGAGTTGCTGGATGCCGGTCTGGAAGCTCACTCGGGTGCGCAGCGAGGGCTTCTGGAAGATCATGGCCAGGGTCTGGCCGGCGCAGGCGTCGTTGAAGGCCCGCGGGTACAGCTTGATCTGACGCGCGAGATCGAGGAGAGCCCGGAGCTGGCCGGGGGTGTAGTCGGCGAGGGACAGGAAGTCCTTGGGCATCAGAACCTCTCGGTCACGAGGGCGTTGGCTGTCTTGGATCTTGAAATAAAGGTCACCCGTACGGGATTCGAACCCGTGTTGCCGGGATGAAAACCCGGTGTCCTGACCTGACTAGACGAACGGGTGAGAGCCGGGGGTGGGCCGCATAGGACTCGAACCTATGACCCTCGGCTTAAAAGGCCGGTGCTCTACCTACTGAGCTAGCGGCCCACGCCGGGGAGGCTAACGAAGGTGGATTGGGGCGTCAATTCGCTTCCGTCTGTGCTGCGTCCGACAGCATCCAAGCGCTCCGAGCAGGGTCGACCGGAACGATCTCCACACGGTCGGGGCCCACGCTCGCGAGAGCCACCGGGACGCCCACTAGTGCCTCCACGCGCCGGATGTAGGCCTGGCAGGACGCGGGCAGCGAGTCCCAGCTACGGCAGGCCGTGAGGTCTTCGGTCCACCCCGGGTGATCCTCGTAGATGGCCTCGCCGTCGGCGTCCGAGCCTCGGCCGATACGCAGGACCTCGAGGCCGCTGAGCACGTCGAGCTTGGTGAGCACGAGGCAGGTGAGGCCGTTGAGGCGTGCTGCTCTGCGCACGAGCTCTGCATCGAACCAGCCACACCGTCGCGGCCGCCCGGTGGTAGAGCCGAATTCGCGCCCCACGCGGCGCAGGTGCGCGCCGAGATCGTCGTCGAGCTCGGTGGGGAAGGGCCCCGCGCCCACGCGGGTGGCGTAGGCCTTGGCGATTCCGACCACTTCCTGGAGATCTCCCGGGCCCACGCCGGAACCGGCGCAGGCGGCCCCGGCCACCGTGTTCGAGGAGGTCACGAAGGGGTAGCTGCCGTGGTCGATGTCGAGGAAGGTGCCCTGGGCGCCTTCGAAGAGCATCGGGGTGCCCACGTCAAGGGCGGCATGCAGCTCACCGGCGACGTCGCAGACGTGGGGTGCGAGGCGCTCGGCCAGAGGTGCAGCCCAGGCCAGCACATCTTCCGCCGTGTGTGCCTCCCCCTCGTACCACTCGACGATCTGACGGTTCTTGAGGGGAAGCTCTTGCTGGATCCTGCTGGCCAGAACCTGCAGGTCGATGAAGTCCGCCAGACGGATGCCTCGGCGGGCCACCTTGTCCTCGTAGGTGGGGCCGATTCCCTTTCGCGTGGTGCCGATGGAGCCCCCACCGCGTGCCTCTTCACGGTGTGCATCGAGGGAGCGGTGGTACGGCATGATGACGTGCAGGTCGCGGCTCAGGCCGAGTCGAGCGGCGTCGACCTTGCGCCCTGAGGCTTCGAGGGCGTCGAGCTCGGCGACGAGGACCTCCGGGTCCATCACGACGCCGTTGCCCAGCACACAGCGCGCCGACGGGTGCAGGATGCCGCTGGGCACCAGGTGTAGGACCACCTTCTCCCCGGCGACGACCAGTGTGTGCCCTGCGTTGTTGCCGCCTTGGAAGCGGACCACGATGCCGGCTCGGGCCGCCAGCATGTCAACGATCTTGCCCTTGCCCTCGTCGCCCCATTGGACACCGACGACCGCCGTGTTGGGCATCCTGGCCTTCATGGAGACTCCCATCGCGCCCCTGTCGCGGCGCACCGCCTCCGTAGCCGGCTACCGGACTCGGCGCAGGGCGGCACGGGCTTCAGAGTTGCCCTTGTCCTGCTCGAGCACCCGTTGGTATTCGCGACGCGCGTTCAGGCTCATCCCGAGCTCTGCGTAGAGAGCCGCGAGGGCCATGCGAAATTCGATCTTCATGGGCTCGGCGGTCACGGCCTGTCGCAGGAGCTGGACGGCCTGGCGGTCGTCCTCCTCATATCGGCGGATCAACAAGGCGAGCCGATGGAGCGCCCGGCCGTTCGTGGGGTCGTACTCCACTGCGCTGCGGTAGTGGGCGATGGCCTCTTTGGCCCGCTGGTAGCTCTCCGCGCCTTCGGCGGCCGCCACGAACTGGGCGGCCTTGAGCTTGCGTGCCTCCTTGCTGACCTCGTCGAACAAGGCCTTGTACTCCTTGTTTCGTGGGTCGTACGTCGTCGCCAGATAGAGACTGCTGGCCGCCTTGACGATCTTGCCGGCTTCCACCTCCGACTTGCCTTGTTCGAAGTATCCGCGTGCACGCTTGGTCTTCTGGCGCATCTCCTCCTTGAGGCGCTCCACGTTTGCCGAGCGGCGGCTGCGGCGCGTGCTTCCGGCAGCTCGGAGAGGCCGCCGCTCCGAGCGCGAGGTGGTCGTAGATTCGTCGCTGGTGCGCTTTGTAGACCTCGAACGTCGACGCTTCGCGCGTTCTCGGTCTTGGATGCGTGTGCGTTGCGACCGGGGCCGCTGTCTCTCGCCCAGGGAAGCCTCGTGCACGTGAGGCTCTTCGAGGCTGGAGACCGATGACTCCCCGGATGTCGGGTGGGACGTCTGAGCTGTTCTCTGGGGCGGAGCCTCTCGAGAGCCTGAGGCACTGCGGGAGCTGTGTGAGCGGGAAGCTTGTCGCTGTGCCCTGCGCGAACGGTACCTGGGCAGCACCTCGCGGTCGTAGCTCTTGCGCGTCGTGGGGTTGCTCAGGGTCTTGTATGCAGACGTGATGCTGACGAAGAGGGACTCGATGCGAGCGGCGTCGTCCCCTAGGTCGAGGCGGAAGAAGCGGTCGGGATGCCAGGCACGCGACAGCTCGTAGTACGCCTCTTGAAGCTCTTTGGCGCTGGCCTCAGGCGGAACGCCGAGGAGCTGGTAGCACGAACCACGTTCTTGGATATCGACCAATCGCTCCAGAGCGGCCCGCTGCTCTTCACTGAGGGTGTCACCCTGCATGTGAAGAGAATAGCGCGCGCGAAGGGACCGGTGATGGGCTGCCTCCGACGTGGGGAGGCGACTCAGACAGGGTCGTCGCCCTCGGCTGGGTTCACTGCGTCGGTCCCGTGCGGGTGTGCGTCTCGATAGACTCGCAACAGATGCGCTGCATCCACGTGTGTGTAGCGTTGGGTCGTGCTGAGGCGCGCGTGACCCAGCTGCTCTTGGATGGCCCGTAGATCGGCGCCGGCGCCGAGCAGGTGTGTGGCGCACGAGTGGCGCAGAGCGTGTGGATGGAGTCCGGACACCCCTTGGCTCGCCCCTGCGTCACGTACGATCCGCCATGCAGAGCGGGTGCTGAGCCTTGTGCCCGTGCGGTTTCGAAAGACGGATCCTTGATCGGTACTCACGTCGCGCCAGGCTTCGAGGGCGGCCGCTGCTTCTCGGCCGATGGGCACGATTCGCTCCCGACCGCCTTTGCCCTGGACCCGGACGAGGCCTTGTTCCAGCCGCAGCAACTCCCAGTCGAGCGCCATGGCCTCGGACACCCGCAGTCCTGCGCCGTAGATCAGCTCCATCAACGCGCGATTGCGGAGGTGGAGCCTTCCAGACTGAGTGGGACGCTCCACCACGACTGCGGCCTCGTCGACATCGAGAAAGCGGGGGGCGCGTTGCGGCACCTTGGGGCGCCCCAGGCGAAGCGTCGGATCGACTGAGATGAGTCCTTCGTCGAGGAGCCAGCCGTAGAAGGCGCGGACGGCTGCGATCCGGCGCGCGACGGTGGCGGGAGCGGCGCGCGAGCCGTGGCGATCGGTGGCACGGCGCTGGGCGAGCCAGCGTCGAAGGTGCACCAGGTCGGCGCGCCGAAGATCGACCCCTTGTTCCGACACGTTGTCCGCGAGACTTCGAAGATCGGAGCCGTACGCTCTCAGAGTGTGCTCCGACAGACGTCGTTCCACCTTCAGGTGCTGCAGCCAACGCCCCAGATCGTCGCTCATGTCACTACGATAGCTCGTCGCGAGAGGGCCGGTGTGGTGGCTGCGATGGGCGAACCTCGAAGGGGTACGCCAAGTAGATGTCCTTGCGATAGGTTCAGGACCGATGTACCCATCGGTCCCGAGAGCCAGCACCTGGCTCGGCCTGGGCGCGGTTCCCAGGAGAGAGGAGTCAAGGTATGGGTCGACCCCTGGTCATCGTCGAGTCACCCGCGAAGGCGAAGACCATCGGAAAGTTCCTCGGCAGTGACTTCCAGGTCGAGGCTTCGGTGGGACACATTCGCGATCTTCCCCGCAACGCCGGTGAGATCCCTGCGAGCAAGAAGAAGCAGTCCTGGGCTCGCCTCGGGGTGAACGTCGATGACGGCTTCGAGCCTCTCTATGTGGTGCCCGCTGAGAAGAAGGCACAGGTGACGAAGCTCCGCAAGGCGCTGAAGGGTGCCTCGGAGCTCCTGCTCGCCACCGATGAGGACCGCGAGGGAGAGAGCATCTCCTGGCACCTCATCGAGGTGCTCAAGCCGAAGGTCCCGGTACGTCGCCTGGTCTTCCACGAGATCACCCCGGCAGCCATCCAGCATGCTCTCGACACCTCTCGTGACGTCGATCTGAACCTCGTGCGAGCCCAGGAGACCCGACGCATCGTCGATCGGCTCTACGGCTATGAGGTCTCGCCACTGCTGTGGAAGAAGGTCCGCCCCCAGCTGTCGGCAGGTCGGGTGCAGTCCGTCGCGGTTCGCCTGGTGGTGGAGCGCGAGCGCGAGCGCGTCGCCTTCGAGCCTGCGTCCTGGTGGGACCTCACCGGTGCCTTCCAGACCGATGGTGGGCAGCTGGTGGCCCAGCTCCACACCTGGGAAGGGAAGCGCCTCGCCTCGGGCAAGGACTTCGATCGCCAGGGCAAGCTCAAGGCCAAACGCGATGTGGTCGTTCTCGACGAGGGCGGTGCCAAGAGCATCGTGGCCAATCTCCAGGGCGAGACGGGCCTCGTCTCGGCCGTGGAGGAGAAGCCCTACAAGGATCGGCCAGCGCCGCCGTTCACCACCAGCACCCTGCAGCAGGAGGCGAACCGGAAGTTGCGCTGGACGGCGCGGCGCACCATGACCGTCGCCCAGCGCCTCTACGAGAATGGCTGGATCACCTACATGCGGACCGACTCGACCACCCTGTCCGATCAGGCAGTCTCGGCGGCTCGCTCCTTGATCCGAGAGCAGTACGGCGCCGCCTACATGCCCGCCAAGCCGAGGGTCTACAAGCGCAAGGCCAAGGGGGCCCAGGAGGCCCACGAAGCGATCCGCCCTGCCGGCGAGAGCTTCCGTCCCACGTCGGCGGCCCAGTCGGAGTTGGGCTCGGACGAGGCGCGCCTCTACGAGCTCATCTGGAAGCGCACGGTTGCCTGCCAGATGGCGGATGCGACCGGACGCTTGCTGAAGGTACAGGTCGATCTGGGGTCCGCTACCTTCGTCGCGCGTGGCAAGACCATCGACTTTCCGGGGTTCCGCCGGGCGTATGTCGAGGGCTCGGACAACCCGGAGACCGAGCTCTCCGACAAGGAGCGCTTGCTGCCGTCCGTGAAGTGCGGCGACCCGGCGAAGGCCGAGGAGCTCGAGGCCAAGGGGCACGTCACGCAGCCTCCTGCTCGCCTCACCGAGGCGTCCTTGGTCAAGGAGCTGGAGGCACGCGGCATCGGCCGTCCGTCCACCTATGCCAGCATCATCGACACCATCCTGCGTCGCGAGTACGTCTTCAAGAAGGGCTCGGCGCTGGTGCCCACCTTCACGGCCTTTGCGGTCACCGCTCTGCTGGAGCGGCACCTCTCCTGGCTGGTGGACTACGACTTCACCGCTCGGATGGAGGCACAGCTCGATGAGATCGCGGTGGGCAAGGACGAGTCTCGCGCATGCCTCGACCGGTTCTACCGAGGCGGCTCCGGGCTCAAAGAGAGGCTGGGTCTCGCCCAGGACCAGATCGACCCCCGCGAGGTGTGCACGATCCCAATGGGTGCCGGCCCCGGCGGAGAGCAAATCGCCGTACGTGTGGGGCGCTACGGGCCCTTCATCGCCGCAGGTGACCATCGCGCCGACATCCCGGAGGACATGCCTCCAGACGAGCTGACTGTCGAGCGGGCCATTGCGCTGCTCGAGGAACGCAAGAAGGGGCCGCGGGTGCTGGGGGCAGACCCGGAGACGGGACTCGACGTGCTCGTGATGAAGGGCCGCTTCGGTCCCTACCTGCAGCTCGGTGAGCCGCAAGAGGGCAGCAAGGAGAAGCCCAAGCGGGCCTCGCTCCTGAAGGACATGTCGCCGGAGACCATCGAGCTGGAGATGGCCCTCAAGGTGCTGAGCCTTCCGCGTCTGCTGGGCAATGACCCAGAGTCGGGCGAGCCCATCACCGCCACGAATGGCCGGTACGGCCCGTATGTGAAGCGTGGCAAGACCAGCCGCAGCATTCCTCGCGACGTGTCTCTCTTCGAGATCGGCCTGGAGCGGGCCATCCAATTGTTGAGTCAGCCTGCGCGTCGTCAGGGCCCGAAGATCCTCCGCGAGGTGGGTGTCGATCCCAAGACCGAGCGCACCGTGCAGCTCATGGATGGTCGTTACGGTCCCTACGTGACCGATGGTGAGACCAATGCGAGCCTGCCGAAGGGGTCCAGCGCCGAGGCTCTGACTCTCGCGAAGGCCGTCGAGCTCATCCGGGCCCGTGAGGGGATGCCCAAGCGGAAGCGCTCCACACGACGAACCAAGGCCGCCCCGAAGAAGAAGGCCGCCGCGAAGAAGAAGCCGGCCGCGAAGAAGGCGGCTCCTCGTAAGAAGGCAGCTCCAAAGAAGAAGACTGCCTCCAAGAAGACCGCTACTGCGGGGAAGACGTCAGCCGACTGAGGCGCTCAAGTCCGTGTCGGCTGGTTCGTACGGGGCGCGTAGTGATCGCCCGTCTCGTGGACCACACGGCCCTCGAGCTCCAGCATGGCCATTGCGGTGGCCAACTCCCCATGGCTGCGACCGGTTCGGGCCACCAGCTCCGTCAGTGAGCATCCGGGCCCCAGTGCCTCGAGCAGAGGGTCGGATGGGCTCGCGACGGGTGAGTGGCCGCACAGGGCCAAGGCGCGAAGGGCATCCTCGACACAGGTGAGCGGCGCGGCACCGCTGTGGAGGAGGCTCAGACAGCCCACGCTCGCAGGTGACCAGGGGCTTCCTGGCACCACCATCACGTCCCGTCCCATGTCGGCGGCGAGCCTGGCGGTGATCAGGGCTCCAGAGCGCTGGTTGGCCTCGACGACGATGACGAGATCGGCCAGGCCGGCGATGACCCGATTGCGTTGGGGGAAGGTCCAACGCGCCGCTGGATGGTCTGGGAGGAATTCGCTCACCAGAGTGCCGCCCGCGCGATGCACTGCGGACATGCGCTCGAGAGCAGCGCTTCCGGGTGACCAACGTAGACCGTGGCCAAGGACGGCGACCGTCCGGGCGCCCGCCGCGCGGTGGGCCGCCACGTCGATGCCGTAGGCGAGGCCGCTGACGATGGTGACACCGGCTGCCGAGAGGCCCGCGGCCAGCATGGCGGCGAAGCGACGGCCGCCAGGTGTGCATCTACGGCTGCCCACGATGGCCACGCATGGGTCATCCAGCAGGGCGAGTGGACCGTCGTGGAAGAGGACTGGGGGAGCGTGGGCCTCGACGCGCAGACGTCGTGGATACTCGGGGTGGGCCAGCGTGACGTGGGTGCCAGCGTCTGCTGTGGGTGCGCCGGTGAGTAGTTGTTTGGCGACTGCGGGGCGCAGGCCCAGCGTCACGAGGGCGGGCAGGTCGAGGCTTGCCAGGGCACCGGCACGGCCTGAGCGGACAGCCGCGGACAGATCAAGACGGCCGGAGCGGGCTGCCGCTGCGGCCCAGAACGGGGAGATGGTGGACATGGGTCTCTCGGACCCGAAGTCGCGCCGTGGACTGGTGGTGAGTAGCGCCGGGTCACCGGTGCAGCAAGTGCCGGATGTTGTCACTACG
>JAERSX010000417.1 GCA_016845285.1 Deltaproteobacteria bacterium
ATCTTGAACCTGCCCTTCGCCACGGTGAACTTCACCTCGTTCAACGCGCCGGCCCCCAACGAGGTGCTCATCGGCAACCTCAACAGCATCACCAACCTCGAGCGGGTCGTGCTCATCCGCGAGGCCACCATGGACGACGGCGCGGTGCTCGCCTTCGACACGCCCATCCGCGCGGCCACCCCCTAGGGTCTCCCTCGGTCCTACACCGACCGCACCAGCCGGAAGCCCAGGTACGAGCTCCGGCCGAAGGGGCTGATGGGGTAGCGCCCGGCGAGGTGGGCGTCGCGGGCGTCGGCGCCCCACGACCCACCGCGGCACACGCGCCGGGTCTCGCCCAGCTCGCTCAGTGCGCCCTCGACGGCTGGCGGGGGCAGGGCTCGCTCGCCGTCCGCGGGCGGGCCGCTGGGGTCCCAGAGGTCGGCACACCAGTCGCGCACGCCGCCGCACAGGCCGCGCACGCCGTAGGGGCTGATGTCGAGGGGGTAGGTGTCGACCCGCACGGGCAGGGCGCGGCCCTCGTGGGTGGCCTGGATGCAGGCCCAGCTGGGATCGAGGGCGCTGCCCCAGGGGTAGGCGCGGCCGTCGGCGCCACGCGCGGCCTTCTCCCACTCGAGCTCGCCGGGCAGGCGCCAGGGCAGATCGGTCCGGGCGGCCTGCCAGCGCGCGTAGGCCACGGCCCCCACGAAGTTCACCATGAACACGGGCCACTCGAGGTCCCAGAGGTCGCCGTCGGCGTCGGGCACGAGACGGAAGCGGCCCGCCTCGTCGCGGCCGTAGATGGGCGGCGCGGTGTGGCCGGAGGCGGCCCGCTCGCGCGGCACGGCCAGCAGCGCGGTCGCTTCGTCACCTCGGGCCACCAGGTCGTTGAGGAAGGCCAGGTACTGGCGGTTGGTGACGGGGAAGGTCTGCATCACGAAGGCGTCGACCCACAGCCGGCGGCCGGAGAGCGCGTGAGGCGCGGCGGGATCTCCCCCCAGGCTGGCCCAGCCGGGCGCCACGTAGCAGGCGTCCGCGCCCAGCGTGCCGGCAGGCGGCAGGGCCAGCTCGTAGCGCTCCACCCCGGGGGGCCGGGGCTCCCAGTCCTGGTTGCGGTGCAGCACGAAGGGGTAGCGCACCGTCTCGCAGCCGGTGCTGGTGATCTCCGCCATCCAGCTGCCGCGCTCCAGGGGCAGGCGGTCGAGGGGTGCGGTGCGCAGCGCCTGATCGAGGACCGGGGTCAGGCGGCGATCGCGCGGGGTGTACCGGTAGAGCTTGACCCGGGCCCCCGGGGGGTTGGTGCGCAGGCTGAGGTGGCCCTTTCCGTCGAGGTAGTGGGCGAAGCGGCGCGCGCGGTCGTGGTAGCGGAGCAGGCGCTCGGCCCGGGCGGCGGCGCGGTCGTCCTCGGTGGCCTCGGCGGCCAGGTGGGCGGCGTGGAAGTGCTCGGCCAGGTGGGCGTGGGCGTCGGGGAGCTCGGGCGCGAGGTTGAGGGCGGCCCGCAGCTGCTGCAGGTACTCGAGCTCCAACAGATCGGCCATCCGCTCGAGCTCGTGGGCCTCGTCCTCCCGGCGCCAGGCGGGCCGCTTGCGGTGCACGGGTGACCAGGCGGGGAGCTCGCTCAGCCGGGCCTGGGCCTGCGCTCGCAGCACCCGCACCTGCTCCCGCAGGGCCTCGACCCGGGGGCGGATCTGACGGGCCTGGCCCACCATCTCCAGGGCCTGCTCCAGCCGTCGTGAGCCCTCCAGCCAGGCCTGCACGTCCATGGCGATGAGGCCGGCGTGCTCGGGCCGCGCCATGGGCTCGCGGGCCATGGCGCGCTCGCACAGCTCCACGAGCTCGCGCGGCAGGGCGCGACCGGGGCCCTCGGGCTCGTCGATGCCCAGGAAGACCGAGGGGCTGGCGCCGTCGCTGGCGCGGCGGTTTCCGAGGGGCTCGGGTGGTCCGGCGATGACCTGCTGGATGACCGCGCGGGCCGAGCCCTTGTAGGGGGCCTGCCCGCTCAAGATCTCGTAGAGCACGGCGCCGAGGGCGTAGACATCGGTGTGGGGGCCGATGAGATCGAGCTGTCCGAGGGCCTGCTCCGGCGGCATGTAGCTGGGGGTGCCGGCGACCCGGCCCATGCGGGTGGCGTGGTGCCCGCCCAGCAGCCGGTCGCTCATGATGGGCTCGGCCACCTGGTCGAGGGAGGTGGCGGGGGTGCCCAGCACCTTGGCGAGGCCCCAGTCCACCACCAGCACCTCGCCGAAGTGCCCCACCATGATGTTGTCGGGCTTGATGTCCCGGTGGGTCACGCCTCGGGCGTGGGCATAGGCGACGGCCTCGCAGGTCTTGTGGAAGGCGTCGATGAGGCGCCGCAGCGACCAGCCCTCGGAGCTCACGCCCCAGGCGCCCTCGTCGGAGGCCTGGTGGATCTCGCGGATCAAGACCCCCAGCGTGCGCCCGGCGACCTCCTTCATGGTGAAGAAGAGCCGGCCGTCGGCGAGCGTGCCCATGTCGTAGATGGGCAGGATGCCGGGGTGCTCGAGCTGCGCGCTGACCTGGGCCTCCTCGGCGAAGCGGGCCGTCACGCCCTTGGAGCTGCTGTGGCCGCGCTTGATGATCTTCATGGCCATCACACGCCGCAGCTTGTGGTCGCGCACCCGGCGCACCTCGGCGGTGCCGCCCTGGCCGATCAGGCCGAGATCTTCGTAGCGCTCGGGCAGCTCGGGCAGCTCGTCAGACACGGGCTGATCGGCGGACACGGGCTGATCGGCGGACACGGGCTCGCTGTACTCACCCAGGGTGACCGAGTCGCTGGTGGGCTGCTGCAGCACGCTGTGCAGGGTGTGCTCGAGCTCCTCGCGCTGGGCTTCGGTCCAGCCGTGCTTGCGGGCGAGGTCGTCGAGCTCCTTCTTCCACACCGGCACCGCTGTCTCCCCACACCAGGTCGGCCTATCCCACGATGGCGTGCGCTCAGCCGTCCAGGGCGAAGAGCTGCACATTGGCCACCGCCACCACCTCGCCCGGCTCGCTGTCGGCCACGATGGCGCGGAGCTCTCGGTAGTACTGAAGGTGGGCCTGTCGGATGCGCTCGAGGTCGGATCGAGAGCAGGTGAAGACGTTGTAGCTGAACTGTCCGGGGGCACCGCGCTGGATGCGGGTGGCCGCGACCTGGCTCCAGTGTGCCCGGATGCGCCAGTCCTCGGGGTGGCTGCGGTTGTCCACGGCGAAGGGGCGCTGGGCGTAGTGGCTGCCGGTCCACGCCACCTGGCCGGTGTCGTGGAGGAAGTCGAGGCACTCGGCCTCGATCTGTTCGTCGATGCCGAGGTGTGTGGCGATCCAGCCGGGCTCGTGCCGGGGCAGGGCCCGGTAGGTCTCGAGCTCGAGGCAGCGCACGATGGCCTGGGTCCAGGGGTAGCGGATCGCACCGTTGCGGCGGGCCTCGAGGCGCTCCCAGGTGGGCAGGACGCTGGGAAGCTGGGCGGGCGGCACCAGCTCGGACAGGAAGTCGACCAGGCGCAGGCTCGTCGCCTCCACCATGGTGAGGAAGTCGGGCAGGCGGGGCTGGGTCTGGCCGCCCAGCCAGCGCGACACCCGAGAGCGGCTCACCCCGGCCCGACGCGCCAGGTCTGTGAGCGAGAGGCTGCCGCGCAGGTCGTCGAGCATGGCCGCCACACCCTCGGGGCTCGCCGGGTCGTGCTGGCCCAGCCAGGCCGGGTCCTTGCCGTAGAAGCTCCGGATCGCCTCGGCCACGTCGAGGTGGTTGCGGCGGCAGGCCCGCAGGGTCTCCGCGCCCGTGGGCCAGCGCCGCCCCTTCTCCCAGGTGTAGGCCACGTTGCTCTTGT
>JAERSX010000418.1 GCA_016845285.1 Deltaproteobacteria bacterium
GTGTGGGTGTCCGCCATGCCCGCAGCTCCCGCGAGGGGAGTGGCGCCTGGGTCGTCGTGGTGGGACTGCCAGGCGACCAGGACTCGGCCCGGTGCGGTCTGATCGGTGGGTGTGCTGACGGGCAGATCGAGGCCACCACCCAACCAGGTGGTGGTGGAGCTGGCGTCGTCCACTCCGGGCTGCCAGCCCACCCGGTCGACTCGTCCCACGGCCTGGACGGGGCCCCAGACCTGTCCGCTCGACCACAGAGACCACGCTGTGGGCTCGGCTGCGTGAACCCCGTCGAGTCCCCAGGCGCGAACCCACTCCACACCGCCGCGGATGGCGCCCACCTCCGTCAGGAGACGGGCGCCGGCCCGATGGTCTCGCACGAAGCGAAGGCCGCGGGAGCCGTCACGGAGCAGGCCCTGGAGCTCGATGTGCACGTCGTCGGGAAGGGCCTGGTCTGCACGCACGGCAAACCAAAGGGCCACGTTCTGGCCGTCGTTGCGCTCTCGGCGTTGGTGACCCTCCCCCGAAGACACCGTGAGCGACAGGCTGGTCCAGTCTCCGGGGCTGGTCCACGAGGCCGTGGCGCCGAGGTCGGATCGGGCGAAGAGGCCGATGCGCTCGGCGGAGACGGGTGCCAGGGCCCGGAAGTCCCAGGCGGCGTTGCCTGACACCACCCAGGCGGTGTCGACGAGGCCGGCGGCCACACCCAGGCCCCACCGGGGCACCAGGTACCGGGCCTCGGCCACCTGCACCTGGGCGAGGAGCGACTCTCCGTCGACACCGATGTAGCTGCCCTCTCCCGCTGAGCGGACCGCGCCCAGCTGCAGGCGGGCACCCGCGCCGTGCTGGGCGATGCCCAGGCTGAGGTGGGCGCGGGGCAGGGTGAAGCGGCGGGCGATGCCGGGATCGGGCCAGGTCTGGGACACGCGCCCGGCCACGTCCAGGTCGACCGCCATGCAGTGGCTCGCGACCGCGGAGTCCTCCATCGTGAGGGAGCCGGCGAGGCTGAGCATGGCGAGACAGGTCGGGGGGATCACTCCAGATCTCCCTTCACCAGGGTGTGTCCGAGGAGCGGCCCGTCCTCTTCGAGGAGCTCGCGAAACAGGCGGTGATCTCGGGTGTTGCGCTCCAGGTCCCGGCGACCGCTGGACACCAGCTCCTCCACGAGCGCATCTTCTCCGAGCGTCTCCAGGTCAGTCGTGATGGCGAGCAGTGCATCGCCGCCGTCTGCCCGAGGTGCGCGGGCATGGCTGCGAGCGAGGACACGGGCACACAGCTCGATGGCGTCCTCGAGATCGTCCTCGTCGACGTCGCCCTCGAGCCACTCCTCGGCCACCTCGAGGTGATCGAGGTCTTGGAACCAGCTGTTCCAGGTCAGCACCTTGAAGTGGGTGTCGCCGTCGGAGAGCGCGGCATGGCGCGGATCTGCAGCCGGGTGGGACCAGAGCACCCAGGCCGAGGAGCGGACCCGCTCGGCGTTGTGGGCCCAGCGACCCTCGGCCAGGAAGCTGCTTCCCGGGATGGGCGGCGGATCGCGGGTCTCTCGGATGGTGATCATGTCGACGTTGGTGTCGGGGCCGGTGTCCCAGAGCACGCCGTAGCGTACGGCAGGCTGGGAGCCCACGCCCATGCCGAGGCGCCGTGCGATGTCGAGGACCCGGAAGCCCGCAGGTGCAGCCTCGGTCTCCGCGTACTGAGCCAGCAGCCGCTCGGTCTGTGCCACCTCGCGGGGTGTGAGGCTCACGTACGCGCTCCCGAAGGCATCTTCGGGATCGGTGCGTACGAAGAACCAGCGGCCGTCGGCGTCCTGAGCTGCATAGCGGTTCCGCTTGTGGTGGACGGGGCCTTCCTCGAGAGCTTCTGCCAGCAGATCCTCGAAGATCTCGCCCCCATCGATGTCTTCGCGGAGCAAGGCGCCTGCCCCGGGCTGCCCCCGGTCCTCGCCTTCCGCGAGTGCCTCGATCTCCTCGAAGTACCCCTCGGCGGCCGCCTCTGCCACGAGCGCGACGCAGTCCTCGCAGCCCTCCAGCGGCGCCGTGAGCACGCCGCTTCCCTGCACCAGCTTGCGCAGGTCGAGGAGGTAGGGGCCGAAGGTGCTGGCGTCGAGGTCGACCCACTCCAGGACCATCTTGTGGCCGGTGGTGTCGTCGTCGGCCTTGAGGAAGCTGAGGTTCTCGGGGTTCGGGTCGCCGACGAGGTGCACGCTGGCCGCCTCGGCCGTGCTGACGGCGGCGGTTCGCTCCCGGTCCAGGGTGGCCTCGGCCATGTCCACGTAGAAGAGGCGCGTGCTGCCGCGCATGAAGTCGTAGGGGTCGTCGGCCATGGTGGCGAATTTCACCGCGACCGTGTCGGGATCGAGGTCGAGCCAGGCTGCGTTCGCCGTGAGCAGCTCTTGTTGGATCACCGCCTTTCGGGCTGCTCGGGGTCCCAGGGGGCTGCATCCGAGGCTTCCGAGCGCGACGACCGCAAGGACAGGGAGCGGGGAGACGATGATCGAGATGCGCGGCACCCCTCCATTGTGCCCCGACGGCGTCGCCTCGACACCCTGGCAGGACGTGGGCCGGGCTCTCCCCCGTCGATGAGGGGTGCAGGACCTGGCTCGTCGACCGTCGCAGAGACCCTGTGCTACATCCGGGTGGGCCACCTCGGCCTCAGGGAGTCCGAAGATGCGCGTTGTTGCCCTCCTGTCTCTCGCAGGCCTGCTCTCGTCGGCCCACGCCGAAGATCCGGCCGTGCCCAGTCACCCGGCCGCAGAGGCCGCCATCGCCGATGCCGTCAAGCTGGCGGTGGACGGCAAGCTCGACGAGTGGATCACCAAGTACTGCAGTCGATGCCACGACGCGGCCTCTGCTGCGCGCTGGAAGGCCTACCAGCTCAAGAGCGCGAGCGTGGGTGGTGCGGCCTGCCTGGTGGGAGAGGACAAGGCCGGCGTGAAGGTGACGCGCTGGCGCGGAGATCCGGACACCGACCGGGTCGCCACCGCCTACATCCAGTGCGGCGACCGGCTGCCCGTGCCCGTGACGGTGCAGCGGGATGCCGAGGACGCCTCCCGCTTCTGGATCGAGTCGATCAGCATCTGATTCGGAGGGGCCGGCCGACGGACGCCGCGATTCCGTGGGGTTCGCGGGATAGATGCCCTCACCGACAGGAGTCCGTGGTGGCTGACCAGGCGCAGGAACCAAAGATCTGGATCGACGGCGATGGGGTCCCCAAGGCCTGCAAGGAGATCATCTTCAAGGCCAGTCAGCGCACACGGGCCCCGGTGGTGTTGGTGGCGAACAGCGGGCAGCGGGTGCCCAAGAACCGAGCGGTGCGCTTCGTGCAGGTCGGTGGCGGGCTCGATGTGGCCGACGACTACATCGCCGAGAACTGTGGCCCGGGCGACCTCGTGATCACCTCGGACATCCCCCTGGCGGCACGGGTCATCGAGGCGGGGGCCACCGTCGTCCAGTTCCGTGGGGAGCCGCTGACGGCCGTCAATGTGAAGCAACGTCTCGCCATGCGGGACTTCATGGACGAGCTGCGCGGCACGGGCGTCATGACCGGTGGTCCGCCCGCCTACGGGCCCAAGGACCGGCAGCGCTTCGCCAACTCGCTCGATCGGTGGCTCTCCCGTCGCCCACGATCTGCCGCACGCGAGGCCTGACATGGTGCGCAGCTTCCGCTCATACGGTGGCGTGACCCAGCTGCGCCTCAGAGAAGCCGGCGATCTCGAAGCACTCGAGGACCTCGACAAGGCTCGGTGGGCGGCCACGAG
>JAERSX010000419.1 GCA_016845285.1 Deltaproteobacteria bacterium
CCCCCGAGCGAGCCGACCGCGTACGAACCCTGGCGCGGATGGTCGCCATCGCCGGAGACCCCCTGATCTCCGAGCTCCTCTACGAGAAGTCGATCCTGCTGGAGCCGGAGTCTCGTCTGGCCTACGCCATGGAGCTCACTCGCTGGAAGCGCCCGCAAGAGGCCCTCGATCAGGCACGAGGCTTCCCGGAGACCCACTGCCTGGCCGCCCGGGTCCGTGGAGAGGCGCACCTCCAGCTCGGCGATCCTGACGCTGCACTGACCGCCTTTCGCGGCGCCGTCGATGGCTGCCCAGCCCATGTCAAGAGCGCCCGAAGCGGACTGGAGCGCGCCCGCAAGGCTGTCGAGGCGATACGCGGGGTGGCACCATGATCTGGGCGGGTCAAAGTAGGCCCAGAGCCGCCCCCGGCTAGGTTAGTCAGCCGGCTGACGGAGGACTCCTGTGCACGTCGCGATGATCGGTCCGGCCCTGGATGCCCATGGCGGCATCTCGAGCGTGGCCCGTACCTGGCTCCAGACCGACGCTATGAACGCCGTCGACATCCGGTACATCGGCACGATGATGAGCGGTCCGCTGCCGCGCAAGCTGGCCGGGATGGGTGTGCGCCAGGCACGCTTCGTCGCACGCCTGGCCCGCGGCTGGCGACCCGACATCTTCCACATCCATCTCAGCTCATATGTCAGCTTTTATCGAAAGCTCACGTACTTCGAGGAGGCGCATGCCACAGGCCGGCCGGTGCTCGTCCACCTCCACGGCTCCGACATGGCCGACTTCCACGACGCAGGCGGCGCCCATCGGCGGGCCCTGGAGTGGATGCTGAGGCGCGCCGCCGCCGTGGTCTGCCTCTCCGAGGCCATGGGACGCGACGTGCGGGCCTGGATGGGCGACCGTGCCCGCGTAGAAGTGGTCTACAACCCGGTCGACCTGGCGGTCTTCACCTCGCCCGCCCGGCCGGCCCGCTCCTCACCCACCGTGCTCTTCATGGGGCTCATCGGCGACCGCAAGGGCACCTGGGATCTGCTCGAGGCGGCGGTCAAGGTCCGACAACGGGTCCCCTCCGCCCGCTTCGTCTTCGGAGGCAACGGCGAGGTGGAGAAGCTGCGGGGTGAGGTCGTGCGCCTCGGCCTGACCGACTGCGTCGACGTGCTCGGCTGGGTCAGCGGCACCGACAAGCTGAGCCACTTCGCCGACGCCGACGTGTACTGCCTGCCCAGCTACAACGAGGGCCTGCCCATGAGCATCCTCGAAGCCATGGCCGATCGCCTACCGGTGGTATCCACGCCCATCGCGGGCATCCCCGAGGCCGTCATCGAGGGCGAGACCGGCCATCTCGTGGCTCCCGGCGACCGTGCTTCCCTCGCGGCCCGCCTGGGAGATCTACTCGAAGATCACCAGGTTCGCGTGGCCATGGGCGACGCCGCCCGTGCCCGCGCAGAGCGCTGCTTCGACGCCGAGGTTGTGACGGGGCAGGTGATCGCGCTCTGGCGAGAGCTCGCAAGCTCGACCTGACCCGCCATCCACCCCTGCATCCCAACGAGCAACGACCCTGGTTGCCTCGCAGAGATGCAGGGCAACCAGGGTCGCGCTCGAAGCCTCATCCTACGAGGGCAGCTACTGCCGCCCCGTCGGATGTTCGGGCAGGTGGACGATCAGGCGCCGAGCTGCTTGCTGGCGTAGTAGGCCTCGACCTCGTCGTCGTTCAGGAACACCAGGGTCATGATGCCGAAGATCATCGGCAGCACATTGCAGCCCAGGATCGAGGCGATCTCGGCGAAGCCGACCATCTTCGGGGGCTTCAGGCCGGTGTGGTCCTTGCTCATGTGCTTGGCGCCGCTGATGAGCTCGACGATGCCGATGGGCAACAGGATGAATGCGGGGCAGCAGAATGCGAGTCCGATGCCGAAGGTCATCAGACCCGTCACGAGGCCGTAGAAGCCCCAGATGAGTGCCATGATGATGTTCAGCACACCTCCTACGATGTGCATGATGCCCATGGTGGAGACTTTCTGAGGGGGCTTTTCGGCGATGGGGTCGGCCATGGAAACTCCTGAATGGTGGGCGACAATAACGCAGGGTGCGATCGTGGGGTACGCCCGTCCCCCCGACACAATGCGGGGAGTTCGGGGAACCCTACCACCAGTTCCAGGCGAAGGCGTCTGAGGAAGTGGCGGCCACGACCCAACAAGCCCCCCGCTCGGCCTCGTCGACGGCTGACCATGCCCTCAACGAGGGGCCACGATGGCGATAGGGTTGTCGCCGACGGTCAGGGTGGGCACGGTCTCGTAGACCGGAGTGGTACCGCCCGTGTGGTCGCCCACGTCGAGCACCGAGAGCACCGTGCTGCCGACGTGCCCCACCACCACGAAGCCCCCGTCCTCGAACAAGCCCAGGGGGCCAGGGTAGCGCTCGGTCAGCACCCTTGCGCCGGCGCCGGTGTAGCTGGAGCCGCCGTTGTCCAGATCGGCCTGGTAGTCGAACCAGCGCAGGGCCCCGCAGGTGATGCCCGTCTCGCACCCCGCCGGCCTATCGATGTCCCCGTCGTCGTAGAGGAACTGCACGGTGAAGTAGACCCGCACATCCCACGACCCCTCGCGCTCGGCGATGGCCACGCCACCGATGTAGCCCACGCCCTCGTCGTCGGGGACCACCGCCTCGATCCAGTCCTGCTCCACGTCCCACACCACCAGGGTGCCGGTCTGCTCGCCCGTGCTCCAGGCCGCGAAGTCTCGGGAGCGGCTCACCGACAGGTGGCGGGGGTAGCCCACGTCCTGGCCGCCCACCGACAGGGTCTCGGCGGCCTCCTGCCAGGTCAGGGTGGCCCCGTCGGCCTCGCGCAGGGTGTCGAGGGGCACGAGGTAGACGCTGGACGACCGACAGCTGTAGTCGCCAGGCGTCGTCAGCAGCGCGATCTCCATGCCGTCCTTCACCACGACCTCCACCTCGCCGACTCCGGCGGGAAGGCTCACGGTGCCCAGGTCGACCCCGCTGGCCAGCTCGACCAGCGTGACCGCGCCCTCCGCACAGGGATCCGTGGGATCGGCCCGGCCGACGACCAGCTCGGTCAGCCCGGGGGACAGGGTGGTGGAGATGGGTCCGGGCCCGCTGCTGTCGAAGGTGGTCTCGGCCTCCTGGTCGCAGCTGTTCCGGGCGAAGTACCGGATCTCATCGGTGTAGGGGTAGCTCACGGCGTACCCGTCCACGGGCTCGAAGACCCGCGTGACATCGCTGCGGAAGGTGGGGCCCAGATCCGGGCCGTCGTCGCCGTTGGTGCAGACGTTCTCGTAGCCGGGGCTGTCGAGGGACAGGCCCGTGATGGTGTCCGCGCTCGACGACAAGGACATGCCCAGCTCGTCGACCTCGTCCAGCTCGATGTCCACCACGGCGTCTTCGTCGCCGTGGTTGACCACCACCAGGAACAGGGTGCCGAGGTCGAGCCAGTCCGGGGCGATGACGAAGGTGCTGGGGGCGTCGGCATGCGGGGAGATGGCATCCAAGGACTTGTGCAGGGTGGTGCTCACCCCATCAGAGTCCACCGAGTAGAGCCGCAGGGCGATGTCGCCGGTGCCGCCCGCGCTTGTGGTGGCTGCGATCTCAGCGCGCACCACGGGGCCATCCTCGAGGGCAGCGGGGTCGAGGCGCAGGGCGAAGACCCGGCCGCGCCCCTCGTCGACGTACGCGTCGCTCTGAGCGGGCAGCCCGTCCACCTCCAGCACGACCAGGCCGGGGTCCATGGGCGTGGCGCGATCCCAGGAGATGTCGGTGGTGTCCCCGCCGGTGGGCAGGCGCTTCCACAGGTCGCGATCCCCGGTGACCTCGTCCGCCTGGATACCCACCGCGTCGACGTAGCGATCGCCTGTGGGGTTCTCGGTCGAGACGCGCTCGAAGTCGTGCAGGAAGAGCATGGACGCCGCGTAGTCGGCGTACAGCACCTCGAACGTGCGTTCGTCGGCGTCCCGACTCGAAAACACGGTGGCCAGGGCATCTTCGACGTGCGACCACTCCTCTATTGGACGGCCTGAGCAGGGCGCAGCCAGGCAGCCATGCTCCAGGGTCTCGTCGCGCACGGCCTGCAGCGCCAGCGTGCCCACCTGCCCATGCTCCGACCAGCTGTCCTGGTGCCAGT
>JAERSX010000420.1 GCA_016845285.1 Deltaproteobacteria bacterium
GCGTTGGGCTCGGTGGTGCTCCTGCTGTGCCTGGTGCAGCTACGCACGGGCTTCCGACGCCGTCACCCTGCGGTGCACCGACGCCTCGGACGGGTCACCGCCGTCCTGGGCCTGGTGACCATGGTCCTGGCCATCGCCTACCTGGTCGGGACGCCGATGGACGCGATCTACGGCGGGGCACCCTTCGCCTTGGGACTCTGGGGCATGGCCGTGATGGCGCTGTGGTCTCTGGGGATGGGCGTTGATCAGGCACGCCGCGGGAACCTGGACGCACACCAGGCCTTCATGCTCCTGTTCGCCGCGACCCTCTTCGTCGCTCCCAGCCTGCGCCTGTACTGGGTGCTCTTCGGCTGGCTCCTCGGCGAAGGCGCCCACACCACCCAGGCGACGGCTCACATTCTCGCGCTGGTGGTCCTGTCGGTCCAGACCCCCCTGCTGGCCATCAGCGTCATGTCGGGCCACCGCCGACAGCGACCCATGGTCAACGGCGGCTCACCCATGCTCATCGCCCTGCCCGTGCTGGCCGCCGTGGGTCTGGCCTGGTCGGGCATGCCGGCGTTCTTCACACCCCTCGGGCTGCCTGCGGCGGGGGGGCTGTTGGCCGTGGCCGCGATGTTGCTCGCGGTGGCCACCCTCCCCGGCCTGCTCGGAGAGCGTGGGCCTGGTCCGATGGTCGTCCTGGGCGGGGTCCTGGCCTGTGTGGGCTGGGGCCTGGCCGCTTGGGCTACCTGGCCCACCGCCGGGCTGGCTGCAGCGCATCTGGCCCTGGGGCAGGCGGCCTACTTCGTGGTCCTGTGTCTCAGCGTCGCGGTGCTCACGGGGCTGGCCGTGGGTGCGATCAGGCGGGGAGACGACGGGCTCGCTCACGAGACCGGTCTGCACATCCTCACCTTCACCGCGGTGCCGGCGGTCCACCAGGCCTTGGTCCACGTGGGGTCCAACGCCGGTCTCGGGTTCGCCGATGCATGGCTCGGTGCCGCTGTGCTCGCGCCCGGCGTGCTCCTCAGCTTCAGCTACTACGCCACGGCCTTCCGCGGCCGCGGCAGCCTGGGCCAGCACCGCCCGGTCCCGAGCGGGGAGTCAGGCCATGGCCCAGATCCGGTGAGGGGAGCGACGATCGGCGTGGCCTGAACCCACGAGAGACTCCATCCGACAACGTCACCGCTCCGGTATATCGTAGCGGGCCGAGGAGACCCTCCTGCGTTCCCACCCAGAGATCGCCCTGTTGTTGATGCTCCTCCCGACGGGGGCGTTCGGCCAGGCAGCCCAACAGACAGAGGCCATCCGGGTTGGAAAGTGCAAGAAGTCAGCGTGGGCCGAGTGCCACCAACGAGCGGTAGACGCGATCAACAACGGAAGCGAAGAGCAACAGCTCGCTGGTGTGCAGATGCTCGAAAAGGCCTGCGAAGGGGGCCATGGGCCGGCGTGTGAGGTCCGTGGAATCCTGCTCACAAACGGGGAGATGTTCGACGTCGACCCTGCCGGTTCCGTGGCCTGGTTCGACCAGGGGTGTGAAGCCGACGACGCCTCTTCCTGCAACCGCGCGGCGGTACAACGCGACAAAGCCCAGCTGGCCATCTTCGACCATGCGGCCGCCATGGTGGGCTACGAACGTGCCTGTGAGCTGGGAGAGCCTTGGGGCTGTCAAAACGCTGGCCAGGCCTACCTCGAAGAGGACAGCCCGGAGTACGACACCGGCAAAGCGGAGGGCTGGCTGGTTCGGGCCTGTGATGCCGACAACGCGGATGGTTGCAACCGGCTCGGCGTGCTGTACGCCGTGCATCTCGACGATCGCCCTCGGGCCCTGGCGCCCGCGAAGAAGTCCTGCGAGCTGGGCTTCGGTCAAGGCTGCACCAACGCCTGGTACCTCACCGACAGCCCCGGGCCGGCGACCTCGGTGAGTCGATGGCAGTACGCGCGGCGTGCCTGTGACCTGGGGCACGCCGAGGGATGCCAGGTGATCGGATACACGGGCACACTCGAGGGGGCTTGGCGGGTGAACGGCATCGTCATCGACGGCGAGGTCACCGGGTTCACCGAGTGGCTGCAGTCCAAAACGGACGGGGAATTCGCTTGGGGTGCCGAACAATGGCGGTTCGAAGGCGCGAAGGTCACCATCACCCGGTTTCATGGCAAGCAGGTTCGTGACGAACACTGGGTAGGCGAGGTCGCCACCACCGTCGGCTTCACCCGGGATGAAGAGGCACTGGCGTTCGACAACGCCGTCGGGGGGATCGGCGAGTTCAGCTTGGGCAGTGGCGAGGAGTTGCTGGTCAACTTCTGGCATGTGCAGAACATGCGCTTGTTCAGGTCGTACACCAACGGAAGTTCGTCGTGCGGAGGTTCTCAGAGCTGCAGACGAGGCATCGTCCTTGTCGTCGACGACGAGACATCCATCTCACTGACGCCGGCACTGGACACCAGCGATGTCATCGACGAGGAGGTGCCCTGGTGATGTTTCTGTGGATGTCGATGGCCTGGGCGACGGCAGCAGATCCCGTGGAGGGCGTGTGGGACTACGTGTCCTATCGGTCGAAGGACGGTGAGGTCATCGTGCTCGCCGATGTGCTGGGCGTCGCAGCTCAAGACTGTGAGGTGTTTCGCCTTGCGCTCCAGTTGGACTCTGACGTGGCGTGGTTGATCGCGGAGTCGGTCTGCCCGGTGCCGGCCACACCGGACGTCGACGAAAAGACTGTGCTCAAGAGGTGCATCGCCGCCAGCAAAGTAGGCGTTCAGCGCGACGGGCTCGAGCTCTCGCACCACAACGGCTTCGAGGTGAAGGCAGAGCTGCACCGCCTGTTGATCGTCACCACCGAGGAGGAAGCTGGAGTCACACGGATCAACCGGAAGGGAAAGGCTCACTCCTGCTCGGTGAAGGGGGATCCCAGCGGGTTCGAGGGCACCCTCGAGCTCCAAGACGATGGGATGCTCCAGCTGGTGACCAAGGATGGAGCCCTGCTCTTCAGCAGAACCTCGCTGCGCACCCACCCCCTCTGATCCGAACTCAGCGTCACCGCGCCCTCAGGGGACGGCTGGTTCAGGTGCCGGGTCGTGGGCTACCAGCTGGCGAGGGCGTCCCACTCCGCCGAGGAGGACACGATGACGCCCCCGAGGCGTCCGCGTAGCCTGAGCCGGGACTCGACGTGGGCCGAGTCCGCCTCGATGCTCCAGCTTCCGCGCACCGACACCGTGCAGGCTGTCTGAGGCCCCTTGATCTCGCCGATCATGGACAGCGCCCCGTCCGGACCGAGCTCCCCGTGGAGGACGAGGTCGTCGAGCTCGGCGGGCGTGCGATCGGCCACACCCAGCGCCGCGATGAGTGCGACCAGCTCGGCGCCAGCCACGAAGCCCGTGAAGGAGGCACCTCGCTGGTGGGTGATGGTCAGTGGCAGGGCCAGGTGGCGCTCGGAGACGACGGCGTCCCAGTAGGGGTCGTCCAGTAGATCAGGCACGAGCCCACCCCCTACAGCCAGCATTGGGCGGTGGGAGCTCGGGCTGCTTGGCGATGCCAGCTCCTGACGGGACGGGAGGATGGCAGCGATGGAGGGCATGGCAGGGGGCAGCATGGTGACGTCAGCGCGGTGGGTCGAAGCAGGGGACACTGTCGGGCAACAGGCAGGGGCCCGTGAACACCGGCGCTCTAACCACGGTTTTGTGTCGATCCGGGAACGCCTCTGCCTGTAGCAGAGACGTCACCAGGGGCCATCGCCCGGAGCACTGGTGGGCAGCCTGGAGCGGGGACGTTTCAAATTCCTGACACGGCAGATCATAAAAAGATCTGAAGGAACCTCAATTTACTGCGTCGGAGAACCACAACCACGAGGTGCTCCATGATGATGTTGATGTTCCTGGGATCGGTCCTGCAAGCTCCTGCAGCCACCATCCCCGATGGCTCGTACCGGCAGACCTGTCGGTCAGTCCGGGTACGCTCGGACCGGATGACGGCCTCCTGCCAGACCATGGCGGGACGGTGGGAGCGGAGCTCACTGGTCAACTGGAGACAATGCGATGGTGCGATCGCCAACATCGACGGTCAGCTCCGTTGTGAGGCGCGCTACCGGTACAGCTCGCCCATTCCCGGCGGCTCCTATGACCAGACCTGTACCGACATTCGCATGAGCGGACCGACACTCCACGCGACCTGCCAAGCCCGTGATGGGGCCCGGATGCGAACCCGCCTGACGTATGCGCGGAGCTGTGACGGAGAGATCGCAAACATCGACGGCGCTCTCGAGTGCATTTGATGGTCGAAGTTTCGGCCTCGTAGGCCATCCAGAGTGACGGGGGCCCCTTCGGGTTCCCGTCACATGTGTTGCTGGCCGGTCCGTGTGACGAGCAGGCGAGTCAGTGAGGCCAGGAGCGGGCCTGCCATCGGTTCGAGGAGCACAGCGGCTGGCCGCGAAGCGCCGCGGCCCTCCGTTGCCTCGATGGCAGCCCGCCTCTGGGAGGTCTGATAGGCTGGCAATGGTCAGGCCGCCCAGGGGCTGGCCCAGTGCTGGAGTGCCCCGTGCCCAGGTCCAACGCACCGGTCGACCCGTCGACGCTGCGGTTCCGTCACGCTGAGACTGGCGAGTCTTTCCGACGGCTTCGTGAGGCCGCGGGAGTCGCCGGCGAGGACTGGGTGCACCTCCCCCTCATCCACAGGGGCAGCGGCGCTCGCGAGCGATGGGGCAACGAGGTGATCGGCGCCAAGGACCTCGCTCGGGGTCTGGCCTTCCGCAAGCGGCCTGCCGGCGGTGCCTGGCGCAGCGTGGGCTGCGTGGCCTATGGCGACCGCTTCCCTGATGTCTTCGGGCTCACCTGGGAAGCCGGGCAGATCCCTGTCGGTGATGGCTGGGGCGTGGTCCTCAAGGTTGGGCTGCGGGCAGGGCCCTTGATCGGCGATCACCTGGATGCGCACTTCGTGCGGCGACAGGATGGCATCGAGGTCGAGGCGTTCCATGTGGGCACTGGCATGAAGCTGGGCGTGGGCAGCGAGACCCTGCGTGCGGACTACGGCCTACGGGCTCAGGATCGGGATGCGGCGGAGCTTCTCGAAGAAGAGCTGGTGACCTGGCGCTTGCCCAAGGGCTTCCACGACGCGGTGGTGCGGCTGCTGCGTGAGCTCCGGGCGCAGGTCGATCAGGCCTTTGCCGCCGGCAGCGTCCGCCTCATCGAGTACGGCCCCTACAAGGGCGGTGGCATGCCCCCCGACGCGTTCTACCGGCGGCCGAGCGCCGAGCAGGCCAAGGCGCTCTACATGGATGCCGTGGCCGAGCTCAGCCGCCGCGCCGCTGTGCTACGCGAGCACTCGGAGGCCATGCACGGGGCCCTGAAGAGCGTGCTGCCGCCGCTGTGAGGCTTCGGTCGGCAGACTGCGACGGGAGGAGCCGCCTCGGCGGTCGACGGCCCGAGGCTCAGCCGCCTTCCTGGTAGTAGACGCGGTCGAAGATGCGGTCGAATTCGGCGATGGTCAGCGTGAAGGTGCCGTCGTTCGACCCGTCTGTCGAGTCTTCGTGCTCGGTGTTTCCCCAGGGGTTTCGGATGGTCACCGTGTCGTTCGCGGCGTCGTAGCCGAGCACGGAGTAGCGGTGGCCACCGGGCAGGCCC
>JAERSX010000421.1 GCA_016845285.1 Deltaproteobacteria bacterium
GTGGGCGGTGATCGTCGAGGCGATCCGTGCCCTGGACGAGGCCAAGCGGGCCGCCCGGGAACAGCTCTCGCCGCGCCTCCACCCGGTCGAGCGTGGCCGCCTCGTCATCGCGCACGGGACCGACACCATGCAGGTCACCAGCCTCGTCATGGCGCTGGAGTTGGCTGCGGAGCCGCCTGTGGTGCCCGTGGTCTTCACGGGGTCGCACAGTCCGCCCGGAACCCCGGGCAGCGATGCCCTGAACAACCTGGCGAAGGCCATCCACGCGGCCACCTACCGGGCCAGCCAGCGGCCCCACAACCTTCCTCCTGGCGTCTTCGTGTTGCTGGGGGAGGACATCCATCTCGCCGCGCGCATCACCAAGGTGAGCACCACCCCCGACGATGTGGGCCGCTACTTCTCGAGCTTTCCCGGGCCCATCGGACAGATGACGAGCAAGGACTACCAGGTGAAGCTGGACCAGGCCTTGTTTGACGCCGTGGTCGAAGGCGCGCAGGCCCGGCGCCTGGGGTTGCGGCGCACAACTGCCTGGGGCGACGTCGAGCACATTCCGCTGGATCGCTTCGCGTCACCCCGGGTGCTGCGCGACTTCCAGCGTCGGGCCAGTCACACGCGGGCCCTGGGCGGCAGGCCTGGAGTCGTCATCCAGGGCGACTTCTCGCAGAGCCCCTCGCTCGCCGAGCACTGCGCGGTGCTCCGAGAGCTCGGAGAGGCGGACATTCCCGTGTTCCTGGGAGCCCGGAGGGCCCTGGACGCCGTCCGGGCGGAGGGCCTCGGTGAGTCGCTCTTTCTGTTGCCGCGGGCCCTGTCCCATGCGGCGGCCCGGCTCAAGCTGAGCTGGTTGCTGGGCACGGATGCGCCGGTGCGCTTCCTCGGTGTGCTCATGGCCACGAGTCTGGCCGGCGAGGTCTTCGAGACCGGCGGCCTTCCGAGCTGGATCAAGTATGAGTCCTTTCCTGACCTGCTGCCCGGTCGGGCGGTGGTGCTGGCCTACCCGGAGCTGAAGGCGGCTGTGGTTCGGGATGCGCTCGCACAGATCTGTGAGGATGGCGAGCGCCGCAGGCAGCTCACCATCTTCGGCTTCGGCCATGGCCACCTCCCCGGGGTGAACCGCCCCATGCATGCGGTGGTGGCCGATCACCTCTCTCAGGTGCTTCCCGGTCCGCCCTTCCACCTGGACAAGGGGGGACCGGGGTTCGGTCTCGAGCTCCTCCTCTACGAGTTGGTGCGGCACCTCGAGAGCCTCCCCCGCGACGAGCTCGTCGCCTGGACCAGACAGACCTACCAGTGGGATCGGCGGCTCCTGCGGCAGGTGTTGGCCCGCCGGGTTGCGGCGCTCATCAAGGAGGAACTCCATGCGGAGTTGCTCGACCCCATGGCGGCCGTCCTTCGGCGGGTGGAGGTCGGGAGCGAGGGACTCGTCAGCGTTCAGATGCGGCGGAAGCGCACCAGCGAGTTCCTGCAGAGTCTGCGCATCAACATCGATCGTGCCCACTTGGACACCGAGGCCGACCGCTTCTGCCTGGCCAGGGGGCTGGAGGCGGACGCCGACCTGCTGCAGCGGGTCCTGGTGCTCGAGCCGGCGATCTTGGCGCGGCGACTGATCAAGGACGCAATGATGGCGGCGTCGGCGCTGCATGCAGCGGTGGGCGAGGCGGTCGACCTGGGCATCCACGTGGAGATGCGCAGCCTGGCCAGCCGCGGCTCCAGCGATGTGTCTGCCTACGAGGCGGGCCAGCAGCTGCTCGTGTTGGGTGTGCGCTCAGAAGAGGGTGCGCCGTGGCGGCCAGAGGGGCTGAAACCACGTGGGAAGTCTGGCTGAGCGAGGCGTCTCAGCTCTCGCGTAGAGCCGAGATGAGCAGGGCCAGCTCGGGCCCGTCGACGACGTAGACCTCGGTGCAGAAGTGACAGCAGGCCTCCGCTCGGCCCTGCTCGGCCAGCAGCTCGCTCAGGTCATCGGCACCCAGTGCCTGCAACGTCTCGAGCACTCGGGGGCGGCTGCAGGTGCACGAGAAGGTGAGGGGGCCGGTCTCCAAGACGTCCACCGGCGTCCCGCCGAGCCGACCGCCGGTGAGCTCGGCGTCGAGGGAGTCGACGGGTTGCTCGATCACCGTCGAGGCCCAGGTCGCGAAGGCCTCTGCCTCGGTCTGTGGCATGCGCTCGAGGAGCAGCCCCCAGGCGTGGGTGGGGCTGCCGTCCGCGCCGAGGCGGGCCTCGACAGCCACGCGTACATCCACCTGGGTGGACTCGTGTACGTGGCGCTGAAGTGCTGTGCCGAACGACTCGTCCTCGATGGCGCTGATGCCGCGGTAGAGCTCGCGGGCACCGAGGCTCCGGATGGTGAGCATCTGCCCACGGAGTGTGGACGGCGGACCCAGGCGTGAGGGGCGGAAGCGCGCGCGGATCAGACCGCCCTCGCGGAGCTCTCCCATGTAGGAGAGCCGATTTCCCTCGGTCTGGACCTGAACGGTGATGCGTTCCTCACCCTTGACGTGGGCGCCGAGCAGGGCGGTGCTGACCAGACCTTCCGCGGCGATCAAGGCGG
Organism: Deltaproteobacteria bacterium; assembly: GCA_016845285.1. Lineage (GTDB taxonomy): Bacteria > Myxococcota_A > UBA796 > UBA796 > UBA2385 > BH17. The sequence continues at coordinate 2,546 of JAERSX010000421.1, forward strand.
CGGTACCGGTGAGGCCGTGGCGGCGAGCGGTCTCCTGAGCCGGCGCGTCCGCGCGGACAAGCAGGAAGCGGGCCTGTCCCTCGAAGGCCAGACCTCGTGCGATGCCATGGCGGTGGCCGGGACCGGGTGCGGATGGCGTGTCGTGCATGGCCGCCCTGCTATCCCGAGCCTGTGGGATAGGCGGTGGGCCATGTGTGCTCTCGCCCGGCTGTTGCTCGTCTCCGCCCTCGGTCTGGGGGGCTCGAGCTGCGTTCCCAAGGCCGTTCCCGACTGGGACGCGGCAGGGCAGCTCGACGCTCTGCGTACCGAGGCGCGGGCGGTACCGAACGATGTCGGGCCGCTGCTTCGGCGTGCGGCGATGGTGTCGGGTTGGCTCGACGCGGGAGCCGGCGAGGTCTGGGGTGTGGACCTCACCGGCGAGGCGGACGAGCTGATCGCGGAGCTGGCAGACTTCGCTGCGGCAAATCCTCGGGCTCGGGGGCGTTCCCTCGCGGCGCGCGGGCGGCTGCTGGTTCAACGTGGCCGCCCGGCCGAGGCCCATGTCGCCCTGCGTTCGTCCTTGGCCAGTCGCCAGACCCTCGAAGGTCTCGTCCCGTTGTTGGACCTGCTCGCTCCCGATCTCGCCGCACAGACTGCGTTGTGCGCCGAGACGCGCTGGTGGGTCAGCTACGAGGGCAACGTGGTGGCGGTGTTGGATGCCTGTGCGACCCACGATCCCGATCTTCCGTGGGCCAGCGCCGAGGATCGGGCGATGTATGACCGCCTGTTGGACGCCCGTGGCTACCAGCGCAGTCTGGCCCACGAGGTGCGATGGGCAGACCCTGAACGGCTCCAGGAAGCGTATGGAGTCGATGTCCGGGCAGATGAGGCGGCGGGCTCGGGCACTTCGCCTCAGGACGACCCGTAGCCCTGTGCCGTAGCCCTGAGCCGTAGCCCTGAGCCGTCTAGATGCCGCCCGTGGCGAACTAGATGCCGCCCGTGGCGAAGCTTGGTTTCGGTGGATCCTGAGATGGGCTGCGGATCCAAGATCTGATCCGTGACCTGTCGCGTCGGAATGGGTGGGCCTTCGAGTGTGCGTGTTTCCAAATTTATTTTTGGCCAAATGTAGGTTGTATCGGTGATTTTCGGCAAGTTTGCAGGTTGTTTTCAATTGCAATCAACACTTTTTGGTTTGAAAACTACCCACTAGTGGTACCCTCGATTTTGTATGTCCCTATCCACCAAACAAGGCGTGGCGCATCGCCCCAGTCCGGCTCAGCCGTGGGACCTCAGGGGTGTCGTGCTCGGCGAGCGCTACCGAATCGTCGATCTGCTGGCGAGCGGCGGAATGGGACACATCTACCGGGCTGTTCAGCTTCCGCTGGGCCGCTTGGTCGCGCTCAAGGTGCTGCGGCCCCACACCATCCGTGACGCCGGCGATCCCACGGCACCTCAGCGCTTCCTGCGTGAGGCAGCCACCCTGGCCCGTCTGAGCCATCCCAACACCGTGACCATCTACGACTACGGTGAGACCGAGGTCCGCGGACTTCCCACCTTCTACATGGCCATGGAGCTGGTGCCGGGGCGGCCCTTGCACGTGGTGATGCACGACGAAGGTGCCTTCGAGGAAGAGCGGGCCCTGCGCATCGTGTGGGAGGTGGCGCGGGCCATGCGGCAGGCCCACCGGGAGAGTGTGGTCCACCGCGACCTGAAGCCCTCCAACATCATGCTCACCCGCACAGATCAAGGTGAGTCGGTCAAGGTGCTCGACTTCGGGATCGCCAAGCTGCTGACCGAGGACTTCGAGTCGCTCACCCTCGACAATCGGGTGGTGGGCTCGCCCCGCTACATGTCGCCCGAGCAGATCCTCCAGCAAGAGGTCGACGGGCGGGCAGACATCTACGCCCTGGGCGTGGTGCTCTTCGAGATGCTCACCGGTCGGCCGCCCTTCTACGGCGGCGGTGCCTCCGAGACCATGATTGCCCACGTCAAGCACCCTGTGCCGTGCTTGCGCGGTCCGGGTGGTCGCAAGTTCACGGAGACCGCCGAGTCCATTGTTCGGCGCTGCCTCGCCAAGGATCCTGACGACCGGTTCCAGGATGTGAGCGAGCTGATGTTCGCCATCCGTACCACCTGTTGGTTGGGTGCCGAGGCGGAGACTCCGGAGCGTGAGGAGTCAGAGATCTCGCTGGCCACCGAGGTGATGACGGCACTTCAGCAGGCCGGTGTGACGCAGGTTTGGAAGACTCAGGCTCGCTTCGCGGCAGCTGGCTTCGTGGCCATGGCGCTCGTGGCCGCGGGTGGCTGGGCCGGACAGGTGGAAGAAAAACCAGATTCGACGAAGGGGGATTGGGCCTCTGTAGACGTGACCCATGGGGAGTCAATGCGCTCTGCGGAGGTGGTCAACAGAGCGGAGAGGGGTGTGGTGGTACGTGACGTCGTGGTTCCGACCGATGGGGAGGTTGGGCTCATAAAAAGTGAATCCGTGGCCGAGGGGTCGGCCTGGATTCGCATTGAGTCCGATCCGGTTGGGGCATCCGTCTGGGAGGGCAATGCTCGCCTGGGCAACACGCCGTTGCGGGTCGTGGTCGATAGGCAACGACAGAGCCACCGGGTCTTCGAGCTGAGAAAGGAAGGTTACCTGGCCACGCCCCTGGCCTGGGCTTCTGAACTCGCCGGTTCGCCAGGCGTAGTGCAGCTACGAGAGAACCCGTACGCTCATCGTTGACCCTGCTCCTAGCGACTTGTGTGGGGTGATCCTTTAAATGGGGTCATTCGAGTCGCTAGGGGCATGCCATCCGCCGTCGAGGGTGGTCGGATAGGAGGCGCTCGGAGGAGCCATGCGTGCGACCCCCGAGCTGCGGGCCCGGTTCGAAGAGCTGCTGACCGAGCCCCTGCAGACCACGTCGTCGCTCAAGCGAGCGGTGCGACGCGCAGGTGGGACAGGGCCGGCGTCGGCGTCGGTCAGCATCCTGCTGGACGGGCTGGCCCGAAAGACCTCACCGCTTCACCTTCGCATGGCTCATGCCATCGCCCGTGCTCACCTTGAAGGTGCCGAAGACACGGTGGGCGTCGTGGTGATCTGCAACGAGATCGCCCACATGATCCGCCGCCCCGACCTGGGTCAGCCAGTGCCCCACCGAGACAGCTGAGCCCCGGGGCAGGCCTGTCCCACCCCGCCTCGAGCTGGACGGTGGTGCGGCTCAGGTTCCGGTATGGAACGTGCATTTACTGGCGCCATGCGTACCCCTGGTCTCTTGCTGCTGACCCTGTCCTGTACCTCCCCCCCTGAACCTGGACAGGACTCCTGGGTGGGAGAGGCCTCCCCGTCCGACACGGGAGATCTCGTCGAGACGGGGCTCTCCGATGATGGGGATGCAGGCTCCCTCGACGACGCATCGATCGTGGGCGCTGCCCTGCCCGCTCAGCTGGACTGCGGAGAGGTGGCCAGCGGTTCGGTGACGGTGCGCAACACAGGCGAGAGCACCTGGTCGCGAGAGGATGGCTTCAAGCTGGGTGCGGTCGATGACGTGGATGCGCTGGCGACGACGACCCGGATCTGGCTGGAGGATGACGAGCTCGTCGAGCCGGGGGGTGTGCACACCTTCACCGTCCCATTCGAGGCGGGTGACACGGAGACCTCCGAGTCCACGAGCTGGAGGATGGTGCACGAGGGAGTGCAGTGGTTCGGCGAGACTGCAGAGGCCACGGTGGCGGTGGAGTGTCCTGACGAGGGTCCCCCAGATCTGGACGAGGTCATCTGGCTCCACTCGGACATCTCCGCCTGGCCGGAGAGCGCTTCGCTGCACAGCGTCGAACACACCGGCGACCAGCTCTGCCTGGACTACTCGCATGCGGACGAGTGGCCCGTCTACGATCTCGATGGAACCGAGGTTGTCGGCAATCCATGGATCTTCATCCGTCAGGACGGGCAGTGGTACGCGGGGACCTGGGAGTGGCTGCGGCCCGGGCAGACCTGCAAGTCGGCCGAGTCGGTGGCGGGTGACCACATCAAGACAGCCCCCTTCGATGCCAGCAGCGGCTGGCGTCCCACCTCTGGCGAGACCTACTGGTTCATGGTCAGCGGTCTCGCGCGATGGTCGGAGAGGAACGTCGAGGCGCGCACCGGCCTCGTCGCGCTCACCTGGCCGTGAGGCACCTTGCACTCGAGGGGAGTGGCTTCTCGCCCTACTGGACGTAGCCGATGGTTCGCATCATCTCTTCGGTCTGGTCGCGGGTGAGGCCCGTGTCCTTGTCTTCGAGAGACTCGGGCTCGGGCTCTTCCGGCCAGAAGTACCAGGCGGCAGCGCCACCAGCGGCGGCCAGCAGGGCGACGATGCCGAGGATGAGAGCGGGCTTGGGCATGGTGCCTCCAGTGGGCTTCGGACCCGATGTCCGACCGTTGGTTCCCGTTAGCATGACAACCAGAGGAGAGCAGCACGACCGAGCTCTCGAAGACGAGGTTGATCGACCGATGGATCCCGCTCAGGACACGCTGCGCACCATCCTCGACGCAGGGGTGGCTCATCCCCTCGGGGGCCTGCTCAAGCGCCTGGAACAGCAGACCGTGGCGGTTCCCGAGCGGGCCATGCGGCGAACCCTGGCCCAGGAGCGTCTGCTGTCCCTCGACGACGTGGAGCTGGTTGGGTTTCTGGCCTTGCTCCTGAGGCGCATCGGCGCCGGCCACTCCGCCTCCCGGCAGGTGCTCCAGGAGCTCGCTCTGCAGCCGTCCCTCTTCCAGGAGCTTCCCTACGAGCGCGTGGAGGCCGCCTACAGCCTGGCCCAGTCGGTCGAGCTGGGTGGTGTGGCCCGGATGTTCCTGGGAAGCGCCCTCGAGACGGGCCTCGGCGATCGGCTGGACGGCAACGACAACCAGCATCTCGACCTGCCCCTTGGGACCCGTACCTCCGCCGCTCGGGGTCGAGACCGCTTCAAGCTCGATCGCCTGCTCCACGACCGAAACCCCAAGGTCATCGCCGCTCTCCTCGACAATCCGCGCCTCATCGAGCGTGACGTGGTCAAGATCGCCGCCATGCGCCCCACTCGGGGCGAGGTTCTCGAGGTGGTGGCCGCCCACGCCCGTTGGTCGGCCCGCTACCGGGTCCGCAAGGCTCTGGCCTGCAACCCGTACACGCCTGCACCCATTGCGCGGCGCTTGCTCCCCACGCTCATGGTCCAGGATCTGGCCTTGGCCCTCGAGGCTGGAGTGTTCCCAGCCGAGCTTCGCACCGAAGTTGCAGCTCTGGTTCGACAACGGCGGGCAGCGGCTCGCGCTGCTTCCCGCGTGGACGCCGAGACTTCCTGAGCCGTTGCCGAGCGCTGTCTAGGCGCCGGTGCGGACCTCTTCGGCCTCGCTGACGACCTCGGTCGTGGCGTTGATCTCGATCTCCGAGGCGCTCTTTCCTTCGTTGACGCCGTCCTTGAAGGCCTTGACGCCCTTGCCCATCTCGCCGAGCACCTTGGGCAGCTTGCCGACGCCGAAGAAGATCATGACGATCACAAGAATGACGACAAGCTCGGTCATGCCGGGCATGCCGATGCCTGCGAAGAGGTACTGGACGCTGTCGAGTGCCGGAATGGTTTCCATGGGATCCTTCCCCGGGTTGATCGGAACATAGCCATGGTCTGTGGACACGTCCACGGGGGCGTGGGGACGAGAGCCTCAGAGGAGGGGTGAAAAGGGGGCCTGCCAGAGCCCATGTTCGGTCACCCAGGCGGTGATCAGAGCGGCGGGCGTCACATCAAACGCTGGATTCCAGACGTCGACCTCAGCGGGTGCGATGGGCACCCCAGCCAGGTGGGTGAGCTCGCGTGGCGGCCGCTCCTCGATGGGAATGTCGGCACCCGTGGGACAGCGCCGGTCCAGCGTGCTGGTGGGCATGGCGACGTAGAAGGGCAAGCCGTGGTGACGAGCCAGGACGGCGAGGCTGTAGGTGCCGATCTTGTTGGCCACGTCCCCGTTTGCTGCCACCCGGTCGCAGCCAGCGATGACCGCCTGGATGCGACCGGCGGCCATGGCGGCGGCCGCCATGGAGTCGGTGATCAGGGTGCAGGGGATGCCCTCGGCCAGGCACTCGACGGTGGTGAGGCGGGCTCCCTGCAGGTAGGGCCGGGTCTCGACTGCGTAGACCCGCAGCTCTCGACCTGCCGCATGCGCGGAGCGGACCATGCCCAGGGCGGTGCCGTGACCGCCCGTGGCCAGGGCGCCCGTGTTGCAGACGTGGAGCACGCCACCGGTGAGCAGTGGTCCCCCGTGGCGGCCGATGGCTTCGTTGATCGCACGGTCCTCGGTATGGATGCGCACCGCCTCGGCCTCGATCTCGGCATCGGGGAGGGGGGCCAGCCGCTCGAGGGCCCAGCGGAGGTTGACAGCCGTGGGGCGGGCCGCCAGCAGAGCGGTGGAGGCCTCGGTGCGATCTCGGCCCTCGGCGATGGCGAGGGCCATGCCGTAGGCGGCGGTGATGGCGATGGCTGGTGCTCCGCGCACCACCATGTCCTGGATGGCCCGAGCCACTGCTTGCGAGGTGTCCAGACGCAGCCAGGACTGCTCAGCCGGCAGCCGTCGCTGGTCGAGGAGCGCGAGCGCGTCGCCCTCCCATCGAATGGCGTTCACACCACCCTCCTGCCGCCGCGCACGACGGCTTCCACGCGCCGGCCCCCGAGGTGCTGAACCAGGCTGGCCACCTCGGTCGGCTCGCCGGGGGCGGGTCGTACGACCACGAGATCGGCGGCGCTGCCAGGGCCCAACCAGCCCAGCTCGAGGTGACCGAGGGCCCGTGCAGCCACGCGGGTGATGCCTGCGATGGCCTCGGTGACGGTCAGGCGTTGGCACACACAGGCCAGGGTGGCGGCGGTCCAGAGGTCGTGCACTGGAGAGGTCCCGGGGTTGAGATCGCTCGCGACGGCCAGGGGCACGCCGGCCTCGCGGAGTGACTCGACAGGGGGAGCCGGATCTCGAAGGTAGAGCTGGGCCCCGGGCAACATGACGGCGACCGTGCCGTGCTCTGCCATGCTCTCGATGCCGTCGCCATCGATGTGTTCGAGGTGATCGACGCTGAGGGCACCCATGCGGGCTGCGGCGCCCGCGATCCCGGTGTGGGTGACCTGCTCGGCATGTGCCTTGAGGCGGAGGCCGTGGGCACGTCCGGCCGAGAGCACGGCGAGGGCTTCGTCGAGGGTGAACGCCCCCCGGTCGCAGTAGACGTCGATGGCTTCTGCCAGGGGCGCACAGGCGGCGAGCTGTGGCCCGAGGACCTGGGCCAGGTAGGCCTCACGATCGCCCCGGAACTCGGCGGGGACCGTGTGGGCACCAAGGAAGGTCGGGACGACAGTGACGAGGTCATTGCACGACTGCGCCGCCATCAGCAGCAGGCGCTCGGTGGTGGGGTCGAGGCCGTAGCCGCTCTTGATCTCGACGGTGGTGACGCCGTGGGCCCGCATGCCGCTCACCCGAGCACGGGTCAGGGCGATGAGCTGGTCAAGGCCAGCGGCCCGGGTCGCGCGCACCGTGCTCAGGATGCCGCCACCGGCCTCGAGGATGGCGCTGTAGTCGGCCCCTGCCAGGCGCTGTTGGAACTCGTCGGCGCGGCTCCCGGCCCAGGCGGCGTGGGTGTGGCAGTCCACCAGGCCGGGCAGACCGATGGCGCCCTGACCGTCGATGATCTCGTCGGCATCGGGAGCATGTGCCGCGTCCCCGACGTACACGACGCGGCCTCCCGAGAAGCCGACGCTGGCCTCTCGGAGCTCGCCGAGTGCGCCGTCGCGGGCGGGGTCGAGGGTGCACAGCAGCGGGAGCTGGTGGACGAGGAGCTCGGCGCGCACGGGGTCTCCTTGGTTTGTCAGACCTGGCCGGACTCAAGGTTTAGCCGGTCCAGCTTCATGCGCGTGCCCGAGTCCGTTGGAGCCTCGGCTACACTTCGCGCCGGGAGGTCCCGATGCGGTGGTGGTGGCTGGGTCTGGGCGCGTTGCTGGCGGCTGGATGTGCGGGTGACAAGACTGAAGAAGACGAGGAGGCCGACTCGGCGGGGGGCGATGACACGGCAGATCTGCGTCCCATCACCTACCCCTCCGGAAACCGGATGCTCATGTACACCGGCCACGGAGGGTTTCCTGGTGACGGCACCGGAAAGGGCGTGTACGACGAGGTCGATGCCCGCTGGAAGACCGCCTATGGCTGGAACACCGACATCAAGGACGCCCTGCCCGAGGACCTGAGCCCGTACCGGACCATCTTCCTCGTGGGACCGGGCTACGACGGCGATCAGACCTTCGAAGACACCGATGTACAGGTGCTGAACCAGGCCCTGGCCCGGGGCACCCGCCTCGTGATCTTCGGGGAGAAGTCCATGTGTGAGTCCTCCTCGGTGGCAGAGCTGCTCACCGCGCTGGGCGTGGGCATGTCGTTCACGGGCGAGGCGGCTGACGCCAACCGCCTCATCGACGCTGACAGCATCACCTCCGATCTCCAGATCACCGAGGGTGTGAGCTCCTTCCGCTTCAAGGAACCGTGCTGGGTGGAGCCAGGCAGCGGGGTCTCCTTCGGGCGAGACGATGATCGGAATCACCTGGGGGCGGTCGAGCGGCCTGCCCGTGGGGGTGATGTCGTCATCATCGGGAACTTCGAATTCCTCGACGACGGCGGTCTCCTCGAGCACGGAGACAACGGCGTGTTCTCCGACAACCTCGTGCTGGTCGAGCCGGGCCTGGAGCCCGGCTGAGGCAGGCCGTGCGCGCCTGGCTCTGGCCGCTGACACGACCGACGGGTGGGCGCCCGTGGCCGCTGCTCGGTGTGGCTGTCCTGGCGGTGATCGCGCTCGGTTGGGTGGCGAGCGGCCATCCTGGGCTGCGTCTGGTCGACTTC
>JAERSX010000422.1 GCA_016845285.1 Deltaproteobacteria bacterium
CTTCACACACGACCCCGCATGCGCCATCGCGCGAATCACCCGCGACGAGCGGGGCCGCTACGGCAGCGTCCAGGATCGCGCGGTCCTGGCGGGTGAGCTCGCCTGAGCACTGAACGCCCACTTCCCTCCCCTCTTCTGCAGGTCCTCCGAAACCTCGGGGAGCGGGTCGACGAGGACCTCGTGGCCGTGCTCTACGCGAGCGCGAGCGTACAGACCGACGACGTGCGGACCGCCCTCGCAGCACAGGGGCTCGTGTTCACCGACCCGGGTGCCGCCGATCAGCCCGATCTCGTTGCGCTCCGGCAGACCGCCGATGCACTCATCGCCCGCGCCATTCGCCGCGCAGGCTTTCGCGGAGCGGTGGCCGGCTCGGCTGGCGCCCTGGCCCTTCCGCCGGAGGTCGTCGCAGCCGCGGTCCAGTCCATGCGCCTGGGCCAGCGTCTGGCTGTGGTCTATGGCCACCGCCTCGAGACAGACCGCGGGAAGCTGGTGTTGGGACGTGCCATGGCGGCCGCCTTCGAGTTCGAGCTGCCCGACCAGGCGCGCATCGACTTCCGTGTACGGCAGCTGCCCGCCTTGGTGCGCCCTCAGCAGCTCAACAAGCGGGAGGCAGCGCGCCATGTCGCCCGCGCCGCCTCGCTGGGGCTCATGCTGAGGATCGGACGCGCCATCCCCGGCCTCGGCATGGCGGTGGGACTCCGCGAAGCCAGGAGACTGATCAAGCTGCACGGGCAGCGAATGGTGCCGGTGTTCGAGGCCCACTGGCAGGGGGTCCCGTGGTCTGGGCAGGGCGTGGAGGAGGCCATGGAGGCCTGAGTGGGCATGCTCCATGGGGCAGGCCATTGGACCCACCAAAGTGCCCGCGCTACACCTCCCAGGACCACCGGAGCCCTGACGTACAGGGCGAGCTTCCGGACCGATCCGTAGGGCCTCCCGCCCCCAGCGAGCGCGAACATGAACCTCGTCTCCCGCGTCACCGACTTCCTCACCTGGAAACCCCTGCCCACGGGCACCACAGCGCCTCTGCTGTCGCTCACGGCCGACGAGGGCACCTGGGTTCGCACGCCGGACTTCAAGGACCACGTCCACGTCCTGCTGATCTTCTTCCGCTCGATACACGACGACGCCACCGACGCCTGGCTCAAGGAGTTCCAGCAACGTCGCGAGCAGTTCGAAGAGCTCGAGTGCGCCATCTTCGGCGTCTCGACCTACCGCACCGACAAGCTGCGCGACTACCGCAACAGCCTGGGTCTCGATTTCTACATGCTCTACGACCCATTCGGCATCGACGCGCGGGCCTTCCATGCCTCGCACCGCTCACGCCCCTTCATGCGCAACCAGACCGTGCTCATCAGCAAGGACGGCACCATTGCCGCTTCCGAGCGCGGCTTCTCCAACCCACAGGAGCTCCTGGAGACGGTCGCCCGCATCGAGGGCAAGCCCGTCCCTGGCGCGCCCGAGACCGCCGAGACAGTGGCTGCAGCCAGCGGCTTCTCGGCGGTGCGAAACCCGGGTCAGCGTCCCGATGAGGTCCGACACGTCGAGTCCGAAGACGCCGTCAAGCTGCTGGAAGAGAAGGACAGCCCCTACAAGCTCATCGACGTGCGGACCCTCTCCGAGTACGAGGCCGACCACGCCCCCATGGCCGTGCACATCCCGGTGGACGAACTCCCCAACCGTTACCAGGAGCTCGGCCAGACCACCCACCTCATCGCTGTGTGCCAGGCGGGCGGACGCTCGGCAGCAGCTGCGGAATTCCTGACCTCCATCGGGTGTTCCGAGGTCTACAACGTGGTGGGTGGCATGAGTTCCTGGTCCGGCCCACGCGTCACGGGCGGCCAGGCCCAGTAGCGAGGACAGCGCCCGATGAACGACGTGATGCAGGTCTGGCTCGCAACCGTGTCCCAGACCGAGCCTGCAGTAGACACGAGCATTCTGTCGCTGCTCACCCATGCCGACATCGTCGTCCAGCTCGTGCTGTTCGTCCTCGTCGGCATGTCGATTGGTTGCTGGGTCATCATCTTCGACAAGCTGAAGGTGACCCGCAAGGCCGAACGGCGGAGCCAGGCCTTCCTCGAAGCGTTCTGGAAGAGTCGACGCCTGGACCAGGTCTACGACCAGGTCGACGCCTACGCCGGCAGCCCCGTCGCCATGGTCTTCAAGGCCGGCTACATCGAGCTCGCCAAGCTCACGAGCCAGGATCGGGAACGGGCGGGCGGTAGCGACATCGAGATCGGCGGTGACGACAACATCGCCCGGGCCCTGCGACGCGCGAGCACCGTGCAGCGCACCAACCTCGAGCGCCTCACCACCTTTCTGGCCACCACGGGAAGCACGGCCCCCTTCATCGGCCTCTTCGGCACGGTCTGGGGAATCCTCCGTGCCTTCCAGAAGATCGGCGCCACCGGGTCGGCCACCATCCAGACCGTGGGCCCAGACATCGCCCACGCCCTCATCGCGACCGCCGTCGGGCTGGCCGCCGCCATCCCCGCCGTCATGGCCTACAACTACTTCAACCGGCGCATCCGGGTGCTCACCACCGAGATGAACAACTTCGCCGACGACTTCCAGAACATCGTCAAGCGCCACCGCAGAGGTCGCTGAGATGGGCATGTCCGGAGGAGGGGGCGACGAGGCCGGCATGATGTCGGAGATCAACGTCACGCCCTTCGTCGACGTGATGCTCGTGCTCCTCATCATCTTCATGGTCACAGCCCCCATGATGACGGCGGGCATGCAGGTGGAGCTCCCCCACGCCGATGCGCCGCCACTGCCCAGCAGCCCCGACGACCAGATGGTCCTGTCGGTCACCGCCGAGGGCGCCTACTACATCAA